>NZ_JBQTCF010000005.1:0-144806 GCF_052379845.1 Roseinatronobacter sp. NSM
GATTGGGTGGCGTGAATACGAATGAACGTGATACATGATGAGGAGGACATATTGCGCCAAGCGTCCCAGACCGAGCACACCCCAAACACACCACACGGCCCTGCGTTGGTATGGGGCGCTGGCCCTATGGCTCTCAACCCCAAATCTCTCCGGCGGTGGTGTTGTCCGGAACCGTATCGGATATGGTTTTATCCCCGAGGCGGCGGGACTGTTCCTGCATCCGCAATGCTGCCGCCGCTTCCGAGGGGCAGCACGTTCCCGCAACGTCAATTGTTTCTACAAGTCCTGTAAGAAAGTCGGCCAGTCCTTCCAGTCCTTGCCGAAGCAAGTCTGCATTTTGCAATCCTCGCGCATCCGTTTGACTGTATCGCGCAAGTATAACGCCAATTGTATCATCCAGATGCGCAGCTTCTTGCGATAATAGCCTGGCTTCATTTGCCGCGCGCAGCAAACCTTCAGAAAACGGGACACGGGGCTTGTCCGCAGTGTCCCTGTCGAATGCATCCGCACGGGTTTGATGCAGTGTCATTGCAATTTACCTGTGACGGATTCGATGCATCGCAGCAGCGCTTCCTTGGTGAATGGCTTTGTCAAAAAGTTGTTCATTCCGGCGCGCTGACCGCGTTCCAGCAGGGCCCGATCCGCCTTTCCGGTGATCAGAATAAACCCCATACGGTGCGTCGATTTATTGGAGCGCAGCGCTTCAAGTAGGCTGATGCCGTCCATTCCGGGCATGTTATAATCAGAAATGACCAGATGCACCGGGGATGCCACCAGCCGTTTCAGCGCACTTTCCCCGTTTGCTTCGTATTGGACATTTGATATTCCGGCCCAGTCAAGCGCCTGTTCAATAAGTCCGCGACTTACAGACATATCGTCAACAACCATGACGTGAAGCTGAGATTTTAACAGCATAAGTTTATCCTTCGTGAAGCATATTACCGCAATGTGTCGGAGGCGGCCTTGATATAGTGGGTTGGCCCAACCAGGCGAAACGCAGCGCTTGCCGGCCCATCCAGACGCTCTGAATGGCCGATGAATAAATGCCCATCAGCGTTCAGTTGGGTTGCGAACCGTTGCCAGAGCATCCTCCGCGCGTTCCCGTCGAAGTAGATCACCACGTTGCGACAGAATATCACGTCAAATTGGCCCGAGAACGGCCAGTCCTTGTGTAAATTCAGTTCGGCAAAACGCATCATGTCGCGCAAGGCGGGGCGGACTTCATAGGTGCCGCCCGAGCGTGTAAAATGTTTGCTCAGCTTTGCTGGGTCAAGGCCCTGAACGGCATCTTCACTGAATATCCCGGCCTCTGCCTTTGCAACCATGACAGGGTCGATGTCGGTCGCAAGGACAAGCAGATCGTATCGCGAGACATCCGGGAACGCTTCTAGGACCGAGATTGCCATCGAATACGGTTCTTCCCCGGAAGAACATGCCGCAGACCATAGCCGCACCCTTCCGCCCTTGCGTGCTGCGTCAATTAGCGGTGGCAAAACCTGGAGTGTCAGGGCGTCAAAATGGTGGTCTTCCCTGAAGAAAGCCGTCACATTGGTTGTCACAGCTGACAGCATATGTCGCCGCTCCTCGCCCCCCTCGGGGCTGCCCAGAAGGGCGCAGTAGGCGCCGTATTCTGACAGGCCCAACACCCGAAGGCGCCGATTCAACCGCGCCATTAAAAGCCCGCGCTTCGCCTCGGTGAGCACGATCCCGGAATCTTCGTGCACGATTTTTGCAAGCCGACTGAACTGCTCAGTTGTAAGGGAGGGAGGCGATTCAACCAGCATAAGGTTCACGCTGAAACAAGCTGCGGCGCCGGCAGCAGTTGTGCCAGATCGATTTTGCGCAGGATGCGGCCGTCATCGAAGGTGATCATTCCGGTTATGAATTCCCGCGAGGGATCAGAAGCAATGTCGGGAACAGCCTGAATATTCTCGTCATTTATGGTGACAATATCGGACACAAGGTCCGCCAAAAGCCCGACGATACGGCCTTCGTGAAAGGCGATTATGACGACGTGGCGCTGCGACGGCTGCGACGGACCAAACCCTAACCGCGCCGAAAGGTCGACAACAGTTACGACAGACCCACGCAGGTTTATAACGCCCTTCACATAGCTTGGGGCATGAGGCAGGACAGTGGCAGGCGCCCATCCACGAATTTCGCGTACCAGGCTGATATCTATACAAAAATCCTGTTCTGCGAGTTTGAATGCGACAACATCTTTTTTGCCGGCGGAATTGTGAGACATGGTTTCTAGCATTGCGTCACCCGTTTGCTGCGAAGGCCATTGCAGAGCGACCTTGCTCGGACAATGAGGAGAGTACGATTTCTTCAGGGTCGATGATCAGGGCGATTTTTCCATCGCCCAGAATTGTTGCGGCAGATACGCCCGGCACGCGACCATAATTTTCTTCCAGACTTTTGATGACAACCTGGCGCTGGTCAAAAATCCCGTCAACATGCAAGGCGGCCCGTTTGTGGCTGTCAGTTTCAACAACGATCAAAACGCCGTCATCAAGGGGTGCGGGCGCATCACGAAGCCCGAAAGAGCACGCCAGGTCGATGATCGGGATCAGTTCCCCCCGGTTTGACAGGACGCGCCCGTGTTTGCCAATCCCGTGCAAGGTTGCGGAGGTCGGGCGCAAGGTTTCCTGAACCGCGGTTATCGGCAAAACCATTGTCTGGTCGCGCAACTGGATCAGCATCCCTTCAAGCACAGCCAATGTCAGGGGTAAGGCAATCGAAAAAGTTGTTCCTTCGCCTTCTTTTGACTGGATCATCACACGGCCGCCAAGCGCCATGATTTCACGGCGGACAACATCTAGGCCAACCCCGCGCCCCGATAGCGCAGAAACTTCATCCTTGGAGGAAAAGCCGGGCAGGAACAGAAGAGAGTCTATTTCATTTGAAGACAGCGTTGCTCCTTGTGGAATAAGCCCGCGTTCCTCGGCAATGCGGCGGACCCTTTCGCGGTCGATCCCGCCCCCGTCATCAGAAACTTCGATCTGAACGCGCCCTGATCTGTGTGCTGCGGACAGGGTAATTGTGCCTTCCTGAGGTTTGCCGCGGCGCTGTCTTGTGACGGCGTCTTCAAGCCCGTGATCGATCGAGTTTCTGATCATATGCGTCAACGGATCGATCAGTCGTTCAATCATTGTCTTGTCGACTTCGGTGTTCTCTCCCAACGTGTCCAGACGAACTTTTTTGCCGGTCGCGTCTGCGGCCTCTCTCAGGATGCGATGCATCCGCTGAAATACCAGCTTCAGGGGTTGCGCCCTTATGGACATAACGCTTTCCTGAATGTCCCCCGCAAGTTGGCGTATGCCTTCAAGTGCGGTCACCACGTCGGGATCTTCGGTAAATCCAGCTGTTTCAATCACCTGGTAGAGCATGGCTTCTTTGATCACCAACTCACCGATCATGTTCATCAGTTTGTCCACGCGGTCCAGACTGACCCGTATTGTCGCGGCTTGCCCTGTGGCTTGACCGGACTTGGCGGCGCTGGCGTCTGTGGGTGCTGCTGCCTTGCTGGTCTCGTCAATGTCAGGCAGGGCAATATCAGCGCTTGGCGCGCGCGAGGCCGGTATTTCGGGCAAGACAGTGCTGTCCTCTGGGACGGCCTGCGCAACATTATCGGAAACCTCATGAATATCGAGCTGGCAGCAATCCACAACAAATTCGAATATCTGGTGAATGTCCGCGACTGGCGCGGTCGTGGCAAGTTCGATCTCCCAACTCAATCGAGTGTCATCTTGCGACCATACCGAGAGTTTGGGAACATTTGTGGCATTTAACTTCACGGTTGCATCGCCAAGTTGGGTCAAGGCGTGGATAAGGGCCGCAGGGTCATTGCCAGTCCGGTACATTTCCGGGTCAGGCATCATGACGATCTTGTATGTCCTGATCGCAGGTTCCTCCGCTATGGGGGAGAAATCAAGCGTCAGAGGGGTGAACTCCATCGCGAGCGCGTCATCTTCCGCGTCGTCGACCTCGTCACCGATCAATCGATCCAGATCGCCAAGAAGTTCATCCATACGCCCCGTGTCAGCTGGAGAGGATTGACGCGCGGCGGAAACAAGATCGGTCAACAGGTCGGAGGATCGGTGCAGGACCGTCATCACGTCCTCATCTGCAGTCAGCTTGTCCGAGCGCAGCAGATCCAGCACTGTCTCAAAACGATGCGCAAAGGTCACGAGGTCCGACAGGCCGAAAGCAGCAGCCGCGCCTTTCATGGAGTGCACCGCCCGGAATACAGAGTGAACTGTTTCTTTTTCGTGATCTGGCGCTTCCATCGCGCGCAATCCGGTTGCCAGGCTGTCAAGCAGCTCGTCACACTCGACAAAAAACATTTCGAGGAATTCGTCCATATCCGGCATTGAATTTACCTTCCCAAGACCCGAGAGATAACCGCAATCAAGCGCTCATCGTCGAATGGTTTTACAATCCAGCCGGTTGCCCCGGCATTGCGGGCGCGTGTTTTCAGTTCCGCACTGCTTTCTGTCGTGAGCACAAGTATCGGTATGCTGGAGTAGTTGCCTGTGGCGCGCACCGTTTCGATCAGGCCAAACCCGTCCATCTTTGGCATGTTTATATCTGTTATAATAAGGTCGGGGTTCGCATCGGTCAGCGTGCCAACGCCCTCAACACCGTCTGATGCAAGGAAAACTTCAAATCCTGCCTTGCGCAGGACATCTGCCACGAGTCCGCGGATGGTCGGGGAATCGTCAACAGCCAGAATACGCGCGGTCATTTTGGGACCTCCACTCTCAATGTTTGGGGGTCGACATCCAGTATTTCAAAAACCCTAAGGATTGATGACGACAAATTGCTTATTTCAAATCGTATGCAGTCTTCTTGCCATTGGCGATGCGCGGCGATCAGCATCTCCAGCCCGGCCCCGCCCAGCCGGGTTAGATTGCGTGCATCAAGGTTCACGTCCTCCCCCAATCTGTCCAGAAGTTGGGTGGCGACAATCTGCGCACCTCTCTGATCGAGGACTTCCGGCAGTTTCAGTTCTGGCATGACACCCCCTTTTCGCACATCATCGTGATTGTCCGGCATATCCCGCCTTCTCGATCCAAGATTACCGGCTTTCGTTGAAACTAGGGGTAACACTGCTCCCTTAAGAATTGGTTTCGCGCCAAACGCTTCTTTTGTTAAATCGGACGGTGGATGCACAGAGTTTCTTAAGCAGTGTGGATTACCTTGTCCTCATTGCTGAAGGAGTCTGATGTGACTGATCCGGTTATTCTTATTGCGGACCCGAATCGCGCCCGTCGCAAAATGCTGATGGCGATATGTGCGGAGATGGGGATTGATGCTGTCATCGATGCCGGCACGCTGGGCGAAATTTATCAATGTGCTGAACAGCATATGCCCAAACGTGTGGCTGTTTCCGTTGAGTTTGTGAAAACACACGAATTCGATGCCGTGCTTGACATGCTGAATATTATTTCAGCCGAATTGCTGATTTATGGGGACGGGCCCGCCGCAATGTCCGATCAGGTGTTCCGGCTCGGGGGGCGCGAATCGGCGCAGCGCCTCGTCACTTTGTTGTCAGCTGGCCTGACTGGAATGCGGCGGGTGCCTGTGGCCAGCCGCGACATGAATGCCATCGCCAGCCCGAATGCCGCGCCAGTGAACCGGTTGATCATGATCGGGGCATCGACAGGCGGCATTACAGCCCTTGAAACGATTCTCTCCGCCTTCCCGCAGGACTGTCCGCCAACGCTGGTTGTGCAGCATTTGCGCCCGGGCTTCGCCGAAGGGCTGATTCGGCGGCTGGATGAAACTGTTCGCCCGAAGGTTGTGATTGCGGAGAACGGCGTGCCGCTGCGTATGGGCACAGTGTATGTTGCCGCGGGCAGTGACCGCCATCTTGGCCTGATCCAGCGTGGGGGCCTGATGACCCGGCTTATCGATTCGGCGCCCGTATCAGGGCACTGCCCGTCAGTCGATGTTCTGTTCGAGCAGGGCGCGCAGATTGCAGGCAGGGTTTCGATAAATGCGGCAATCCTGACAGGAATGGGGGCGGATGGTGCCGCCGGGATGCGCAGCCTGCGCGCGGCTGGTGCCTATACTGTTGCTCAGGACAGGGGCAGTTCTGTGGTTTGGGGCATGCCCCGCGTTGCCGTCGAAATGGGGGGCGTGGTTGATGTGCTGCCCTTGGCGTTCATCGCGAAGGCATTGCTGCGCGACCAGTCGCGCGCCGCATATCGACAAGGCAGGGCAATGTAATGACGGAAACGCAGAAAAAAATAATTCATATCGTTCAGGGTGAGCATCGTATCTCTGAGCAGTCAGATGTCATAATCACCACAGTTCTTGGGTCTTGCGTGGCGGCATGCATCTATGACCTGGAACGCGGGATCGGTGGCATGAACCACTTTTTGTTGCCGGATTCGGCAGCCGGTTCAGGGGACATACGCTATGCTGCGGCTGCAATGGAAATGCTGATTAATGGCTTGCTACGGCAGGGTGCAGTCCGCAGCCGGATGCAGGCCAAGCTGTTTGGTGGCGCAAGAATGATGCCGTCCCTGCCCGATATTGGGCGGCGCAACGCGGATGCCGCGCAGCGCATCCTGCAAACTGACGGCATACGTCTGGTGAACGGTGACTTATGCGGCAACGAGGCGCGGCGGGTCCGGTTCTGGCCGACCACCGGGCGCGTGCAGGTGCAACTTCTTGGGAATGATGCCCCTGTTCCCGTGGAACGGGCTGTGCGCCCTGCACTCGGCGAGGTTGAGCTGTTTTAAGGGGGGGCGAGTGTTGCGTGATGTGGCAATAGTCGGTGTCGATAAGCACTCATTAACATGCCTTTGATATGCTGTCGTCAGATTGAAAAGGGGCGGAACAGTGCCGATACACACCGAAATGGTGATTCCCGTTGTAACCTTGGTGTTGGGGTTGCTCTCGCTAAGCGTCGTCCCTGCCCTTCCTCGGGCAGGGCATGGCGCGGCCGCGCTGCGGTTTCTCCCGACTGTGTCGCGCGCTGAAGTTCTGCGCGACATCACTGCGCTCGATCTGTCAATCGGCCATATTCGCGGGAACGGCTATCTGGTCGAACTTGATGCGACAGACCTGCCGGACCGGCTGAAAACGGGCCTTGCCAGCCTTGTTTCTGAACCAGAAATCCAACTTGCAATACGGGCTGGAACATTCTGCATCGACCTGCCCCAAACGAAGGAAAACTAGGAATGGCGACGAATAACGGCACTCCGGAAATGTTGGTTGCGATCCGCAAGTATGGTGCCTTTGGAATTTGTTTGTTGCTTTGGGGCATGGTTCTTCAGGCGGCCCTTATTGGCTGGCTGCTTGATATACCCTCGACATATGTTGTTGTGTGCATGGCGGCTCTGGCCGGCATCGTGACGGTCGAGTATAAGCGAAATTCTTCTGGTGAAAGCGTTCAACTGACGTCTGCCGCTGCGCTGGCATTGGGCGTTGCCCTGCTGGTGTCGCAGTTTGCGGACCACCCTTGGCAGCCTGACATGCATATGCAGTTTTTCGCGGCTTTGGCAGTTCTTGGGATTTACTGCAACTGGCGTGCGATCGTGCTTTACACGGGGCTGGTCGCCATACACCACCTTTCGTTGACGGTTGTGCTTCCGTCCGCGGTATTGCCCGGCGGGACGGATATCGCCCGCATTCTGGTGCATGCAGCCATTCTTCTTGTCGAAGCTGTTGCGCTGGGGGTGATTGCCGAACTGGTCCGACGCGCGCTATACACCGCCGCGGAAGAGGCGTCGAATGCCAGAACCGCCAGCCATGAAGCGGAGTCGCTTCGCCTGCGTCAGGCAGAAATTGCCCGACAGGCAGCTGACGAAAAGGCAGCAGAGGCCGTACGTCAGGAACGTGTTGTGCGCGATCTGCAAGAAGGATTGTTGCGCCTGTCCGAAGGCAACCTGAAAGTTCCGATCGACAGCCCCGATGATGATCCGTTCCCCGCGGAATATGAGGGTATTCGGCAGGCATATAACCAGACTTTGCTTTTGCAAGATGACCTCATGATACGTGTGGACCTGGTGGCCGGATCGGTCAGGTCGGAAGCAGTCGAGATTGAGCGTGCGGCCCAGCAGCTTTTCGATCGCGCCCAACAACAGACCGCCAGTTTGCGCGATGGCCGCGAAGCCCTGCAGCGCGTCGTTGAACTTGTTGACTCCAGTCAGGCCGATTCGCGCAAGGCCACTGATGAAAGCCGTGAAAGTGAAAGCCAGGCGACAGCTGGGCGCAGCATCATGCAAGATGCGGTGGAAGCGATGCATGCAATCGAAGAAAGTTCCGAGCAGATTTCAAGAATCATCGGTGTGATCGAAGATATCGCCTTCCAGACCAACCTCCTCGCCCTGAATGCAGGCGTAGAGGCGGCGCGCGCCGGTGATGCGGGGCGCGGGTTTGCTGTTGTTGCGGCGGAAGTGCGCGGTCTGGCTGAGCGCGCGTCCGCGTCGGCACGGGAAATCCGGGCGCTTATCGCGCAAGGGTCCAGCCATGTCAGCAACGGGGCCATGCTGGTCCGCCGCACGACGGACGCATTGTCAGGTATTGTTGAACGCGCCACCGAAGTGCGCCACCTTATGGATGGCATAAGCGCTGCGTCCGTGGACCAAGTGGCCGGGCTTCATCGTACAGCTACGGTTATTGATCAGGCCGAGTCCATAAACCTGCAGACCCAGGATGCCGCGCAGGATGCGCAGGCGGTTGCGGTCAGCATTGGCAAACAAGCTGATGAGCTGGTGGCAACCCTCCAGTCATACCTGACCGCACCGGATCGGATGGATTGGTCTGAAATCGGCCCTCCAGACGAACTGATGACGCCCACCCCCCCAATTCGTTTTGCGAGAGGCGCGTGATGACAAATCACGTCGGTTTCACCGCAGCGGTCCGACCGTGCCGATCATCCGATCGGTCCCTGAAATTCATAAAACAACGAAGCTAAGTTCCGAGGGTAATCATGTTGAAAAATACGAACACAGCAACACAGATCGCAGGCAGTTTTGCCGTCATAGTCATCCTGATTGTCGCCTTGGGGCTGTTCAGCTGGCAAAGGCTTCTTTCGATGAATACCGCAGTCTACGATATCGAAGCCTCGATGGAGAGGACGATTGCTGCCGTTGATCTGGGCCGCGAGATAACAGAGGCCGGCCTTGCGCTGGAAGTCTACAGGCAGACAGCTGACTCGGCTGATGCGGAACGCACGTTCGAGGAAATGCAGCAGGTCCGCAGTGTTGCGACTGCCCTTGTGGACGCGGGATATCAGTCGGCCCTTGATATCGTCATTCTCAAGGACAAACACCTTGCAGAGCTTTCGGCCTTTGTAGAAGTGTACAGCCAGCGGGATATGCTGAACACACGGCTGCAATCCTTGGGCATCGAACATCGCCGCAACCTGGGTCGCCTTGTGTCGCTTCTGGAAGAACGTGACGCAGAAAGCGCGGCTTACCTCGCGTTGCGGGCGTCTGAAAGCTTTCTTGTTACCCGTGTGCGTGTTGACCGTTTCATGGACGGCATGCCCTTGTCAGAGCTGGACACAGCGACCGCTCCCTATGAGGCAACACTTGCGTTTCTTTCGCGGTTGACGGGGACTGGCCTGAATGCCGAAGAACGTGCGCTGCTTGGGGAAACCCAACGCGGATTGACGGAATTCTGGTCTATTGCCGCAGATATCCGCACTGTCGAAATTGCCAGCCGCGACGCGCTGAGTGTCTTGATGGCAACGACAGTGGATGTGATGTCCCAACTGGAGCGCCTGCGTGCCGAAATCCGTACCACGCGTGAAAGCCTGAATGCGTCCACGCATCAGCTGATCGACCAGACCGTGTTTTCAATTCTTGCCGGCGTGGCCTTTGCTGCGGCATTGGGGGCTGGCATTGCTGCAACTCTGTCCGTTTCGCTGTCACGCCGACTGTCAAGCTTGGTTCACCAGACTACACGTCTTGCCAAGGGGGATATGTCTATTGAAATAACCAATGCGGACGGACGTGGCGATCTGGCACAGATGGCCCAAGCTTTGGATGTATTCAAAGACAACGCCGTTGCGCGCGCCAAGGCAGAAGAAGAAGCGCGCCGCGCTGAAGAACGTGCAAATGAAAAGCAGGAGCAGGAGCGCCGCCGTCAGGCGCGTGTCGTGCGGGATATCGAAGACGCGCTGACACGGCTTGCGCAAGGGGAACTGACACACTCCATCCCCAGCCCTGCGAATGATCCGTTTCCAGCAGAATATGAGGAGCTTCGCACAGCGTTTAATACTGTCGCGTCGAACCTGGCTGATACCATGTCACGTATTGTGACAGTTGCCGAACAGGTGCGTGGCGGGTCCGAGGAAATCACCTCTGCTGCGCAGGATCTGTCGGGTCGTGCTGAAACCCAGGCCGCCACGCTTGAGCAATCAGCCGCCGCGCTGAATGAGCTTACAGAAAGCGTCAGGTCCACCGCGGAGCTTGCCAAGACCGCTGAAAATATGACGCGCGACAATCGTATGATCGCCGAAGAAGGGACAGTCATCGTCCGCGATGCGATAGCCGCCATGCAGAAGATTGAAAAATCTTCAGATCAAATCAATCGGATCATTGGTGTTATCGATGATATTGCGTTCCAGACCAATCTTCTGGCCCTGAACGCAGGGGTGGAAGCCGCGCGCGCGGGTGAGGCAGGTCGCGGATTTGCCGTCGTCGCATCAGAGGTGCGCGGGCTGGCACAACGTGCGTCTGAATCAGCGCGCGAGATCAAGGGTTTGATCTCTGAAAGTGCGCAGCAGGTTGAGGCGGGGTCGTCCCTTGTGACAAGGACTGGCGGAAGCCTCGAGCAAATCCTGCACAAAGCCAAGGATGTGTCCGATCAGGCGTCTTCCATTGCCATTGCCGCAGCAGACCAGTCCAGTGCGTTGGGTGAAATCAACTCTGGTGTGAACCAACTGGATCAAGTGACCCAGCAAAACGCCGCTGTGGCGGAAGAAACCAACGCGGCAGCGGGTTCGTTGCAGCAACAAGCCGATATTTTGTTGGGCGAGCTGTCAAACTTCAAGTTCAGCAAAGCGTCCAGAAATGCGGCAAAGGTTGTGAAGATGCCCTTGAGCGAAACACCTGTCGCGGCGGCAAGTTTTCAGTCAAAGCGGGCACTGGGCAGGCCGTCGGATGGCGCGCAAGCAAGGCTTCTTGAATTCTGATCAATATGTTCGGCGTGCCGCGCAAAAGCGGGGGGCAGAAATTACGCTTCCCGCTGATGCGCCATCAGTATGTCAACGTGGTTGTGTGCATCGCAATGAGCGCGCCCCACGCGAGGAGTGACTGCGACAATGCGGACCTTGGTGCGCTTTCATGGAAAGGTTTATCCTTTCAGGTTTGAAATACGGCCATAACAAGGGGCCGCCCTGGTGCTGGGCGGCCCGTTCCATGCTTGGGTGAGGGGCTTGTACAATCGCAGGCTCCAAAACAGAACCCGCGCGTGCCGTTACATTTATGGCGCGCGCAAGAATGTCGGGGCGTTTCATCACCAGAAACTGTGCCCACTTTCATGGGCATTCACATAACGCACTCTCTAACCCTTTGTCATGGCGTGTTCTTGTGCAGCAAATTGGTTCGCATTTTTGCGCAACATGCTGTAGATGGAACGGCGCGCGCCAAAAGCATGCATCACAATGCACTGCCCGACGCCACATGCTGGCGCAGTTTCAAGCAGTTCTGGGCTTTTGGACAGGACATCATGGCACTGCCCAAAAGCGAAAGGTTCTTGTCAGAATGTCACATGCATTCTTCCACAATGCCGCGCAGGAACTGTTCGCAAGCGTCCAACTGGGCCGCAGCGATGAATTCATCTGCCTGATGCGCTTGTCCAATGGAACCGGGGCCGCAAACGACAGTTGGAATATTCGCCATTTCGTGAAACAGGCCGCCTTCGGTGCCGAAGGCAACCTTGATGCTGTCATTGCGATTGGCAAGCCTGCGCGCGGTTACGGCTACGGGGGCATCCACGGCGGTATCCAGCCCCGGATAGAACGAGGTCAGTTCAAGATTGACGCCCGCCGTAGGGTCGGTGCGCTGCATCTCTGGCAGCAATTCGTCATTGATGAAGCTGCGCACTTCGTCCACCAGCGCGTCGGCGTCTTCTTGTGTCAGAACGCGGAATTCGAAATCGGTGACGAACCGTTCGGGAACAATGTTCAGGGCCGTCCCGCCATGGGCTGTGCCGACATGGGCCGTGCTGTGGGGGGTGTCATACAAGGGATCGCGCAGCCCCTTGGTGGCCAGCCGCACCCCGATGGACTGCATATGCGCAATCAGTCGCGCGCCATATTCGACGGCGTTCACAAATTGCGGCGCGCGCGATGAATGGCCCGCAGTGCCGGTAAAGGTGGCGCGCAGGCTGCGTTTCGTCTTATGGCCGATGCAGACGTGCATCAGCGTGGGTTCGCCCACGATGCAGGCCATGGGTTGCACGGGTTCGGCCATGACCATACGCAACAGTTCGCGCACCCCCAGACACCCCACTTCTTCGTCATAGGACAGGGCCAGATGCACGGGGCGCGCCAGCGCCGTTTGCCCCAAAACCGGCGCAAGCCCCAGACAACACGCGATAAACCCTTTCATGTCGCAGGTGCCGCGGCCATAAAACAGGCCGTCACGTTCGGTCAGTTGAAATGGGTCCACACTCCAGTCCTGCCCGTCCACGGGCACTGTATCCGTGTGGCCCGAGAGCACCCAGCCCGGCACATCAGCGGGGCCGAATGTTGCCCATAAGTTTGCCTTGGTCCCGGTGGCATCATGCACGCGGCGACAGGTTGCGCCATGGCTGGTCAGCCAGTCCTGTGCCCAGTCAATCAGGGGCAGGTTGGAGTTGCGGCTGGTTGTATCGAAACCGATCAGGGCTTCCAGGGCGGTCCGCGTGGCGGCGCTTGGCATCAGAATTCTCCGGTTTGGGTTTGGTTGGCCCGCGCGCGCACCATTGCCATGAAGGCCAGCGTGGCCGAGGAATGGCGGATGTCCGCAGGGGAAAGAAAGCTGGTCTGCAGTGTGATTGTCGGTTCAAACGGGCGGGTGGTCAGGCTGGCATCCAGCCGCAGCGCCGTGGGGAAGGGGTTGATCAGCGCAACCCCCAACCCTTCGCGCACCAGTTCCGCCGCTGATACCACAGTTGCCGTTTCGATGGTAATGCGCGGCTGCACCCCGGCTGCGGCCAGCGCACGGTCTTTGGCGACCCGTGCCGAATGGCGACGGGTTTGCGCGACATAATCGCGCCCGTCCAGATCTTCGGGGCGAATAACCGTTTTTGACGCCAGCGGATGGTCGCGTTTCATCAGGCAGACGACATGGGATTCACGAAATGGTTCCACCCGCACCCCCGCGTGGTTTGGGTCGGCATCAGACAGGGCAATGTCCACGCGTCCTTCTGCCACCTGTGTGACCAGAACATCGCTGGACAGCACATCAATCAGAATGTTCTGGTCTGGAAAATGGCGTGCGAAATCTGCAACCGGGCCGGGCAGGAAGCGGTGCGCGATGGTGGGGGGGGCCGCAATCCGGAGCGGCACTGTCGGGTCAGGGGCGCGCCGATCCGGGTTTTCGATGCGGGCCAGCACCTTGAACAGGATATCCAGTTCCGCATCCACGCCCAGCGCTTCGGCTGTGGGCAGCAGGCGCCCCCCTTCGCGCGAAAACAGCACCCGCCCAAGGCGTTCTTCCAGCTGCGCCAAGGCGCGGCTGACCGCAGGCTGCGAAATTCCCAGCATATCTGCGGCTGCAGTTGTGGTTCCCGCGGTGACAATCGCACGCAGGACGCGCAATTCCCGCAGTCTTATGTCAGACCCGTCAATTTTGCTGGTATCTTCAGGCACCGCCGCCGCCTATGCGTTTTGGTTATGATGTTTTCTATTTACAATGCTTTTAATGCATCATAGCATTTAACGCAAGGGCGCACCGTAGTCGGCATGCACTGCCACAGGTCGTTCTGTCAAAAGACAAAGATGATGCCGCACGCCCGACGTGCGAGAATCGCAAACAGGGAGTTATGAATGCCCAATACTTCATCACGCACATTTCTAATGTCCGCCAGCGCGGCGATTGCGCTTTCGGCTGGCGTTGCCGGCGCCGACACGTTGCGCATCGGGCTTGCGTCCGAACCCACATCGGTTGACCCGCATTACCACAACCTTGGGCCGAACAACGCGCTGGCCCGCCACATCTTCACACCGCTTATCGCGCAAGATGCAAACCAGCTGCTGGAACCGGGCCTTGCGACCGCATGGGAGGCGATTGACGACACAACATGGCGCATCACCCTGCGCGAAGGTGTGACGTTTTCCAACGGCGCGCCGTTTACTGCGCGTGACGTGATCTACACAGTGTGCCGCATTCCGCTGGTGCCGGATGCGCCGTCGCCTTTCACCCTATATACGCGCGCAATCGCCGGGCTGGAGGCAGAGGATGATCACACCTTGATCGTGACCACTGACGGCCCCGCGCCTTTGCTGCCCAACCAGCTTTCAACCTTTGGCATCATTTCGGCCAGTGTTTCGGGTGCAGAGGATGATTTGACGTTCAGCACTGACGGGTGCACCGGGGTTGGCGACGCGCCTGCATCGGCTGAATTCAATGACCCTGCCTTTGCCATTGGCACCGGCCCTTATACTCTTGACGCCTATATCCGAGGCGAGGAATTGCGCCTGACGCGCAATGACACCTACTTTGGTGATGCGCCCGCTTGGGAACAAATCGTCATGCGTCCGCTGACCAATGCAGGTGCGCGCGTTGCAGCCCTGCTGGCCGGTGACGTGCAGATGATCGAAAACCCGCCGACACAGGATATTGCCCGCATCGAAGGTGACGGGTTCATGCTTGCATCCGGGTTGTCCAACCGCGTTATCTATATCGCGCTGGATCAGGGTGAGGCCCCCACGCCGGGTATTTCCGGCGACACCAACCCGTTGCAGGACGCCCGCGTGCGCGAAGCGCTGGCACTGGCCATTGACCGCGTGGCGATTCAGGAACGCTTGATGCTGGGCCTGTCAGAACCTGCGGGCGAATTGCTGCCTGCGCCGATGTTTGGCACCAACCCAGACCGTCCGGCCATTCCCTATGACCCCGACCGCGCCCGCGAATTGCTGGCCGAAGCGGGCTACCCGGACGGATTCCAGATTGTGCTGGGCACACCCAATGACCGCTATATCAACGATGGCGCAATTTCACAGGCAGTTGCCCAGATGTGGACGCAAGTTGGCGTGCGCACCGAAGTGGACGCCAAGACCTTCTCGGCCTTCATCGCGGACCGTAACGGTTTCAACTTCTCCGCCTATCTGGCGGGCTGGGGGGCTGGCACGGGCGAAATGTCGTCACCGCTGGGCGCCTTGGTGGCCACCCGTGACGCCGAACGCAGCCTTGGCGGCACCAACCTTGCGCGCCATTCCAACCCGGAAATTGACGACTTGCTGGTAGAAGCGCTGCGCACGGTTGATGATGCGACCCGCGAGGGGCTGTTGCGTCAGGCCAGTGCCTTGGCGATGGACACATTCGCCATTGTGCCCATTCATTACGAACTGACCACATGGGCGCTGGCCCCTGGTCTGGAATATGAAGCACGCGCTGACCAATACACAATCGGTGCCGCCGTCACGCGGGCTGACTGATCGCGTGTTGTTGCACGATGCGCCGGGTCTGACCCCGGCGCATCATTTCTTTTTTGCCAGCGGAGAATTTTATCATGGTGGCTTATCTGCTTCGGCGTCTGGGCCAAAGCCTGCTTGCCGTGATTGCAATGGCGGTGCTGGTTTTTGTCGGCGTCTATGCGATTGGCAATCCCGTGGATATCCTGATCAACCCGGAAGCGACTGAACGCCAGCGCCTGGAAGTCATGGAGAGGATGGGACTTGACCGCCCCCTTTGGGAACAATTCGGGGTGTATTTCGGCAATCTGCTACAAGGCGATTTTGGCCGGTCTTTCGTCTATGGCGAAAGCGCCATGTCGGTCATTTTGCAGCGTTTGCCCGCGACCATGGAACTGGCGCTGTTCGCGCTGGTGCTGGCCATCGTTTTGGGTGTGCCGCTGGGCGTGATTGCGGGCCTGAAGCCCGACACGGTTACCGGGCGGGGCATCATGGCGGGGTCCATTCTGGGATTCAGTTTGCCGAATTTCTGGCAAGGCTTGATGATGATCCTGATCTTCGCAGTATTCCTGGGCTGGCTGCCCGCAGGCGGGCGCGGCGAGACGACCGAATTTCTGGGCATGCGCGTCAGTTTCCTGAATGCCGACGGGCTGAAACACATGCTGCTTCCGGCCTTCAACCTGGCCTTGTTCAAGATGGCGCTGGTCATCCGGCTGGCGCGGGCCGGCACGCGCGAGGTGATGATGCAGGATTACATCAAATTCGCCCGCGCCAAGGGGCTGTCACACCGCCGTGTGGTGCTGGTTCATGTGCTCAAGAACATCATGATTCCGGTGGTCACCATTCTGGGGCTGGAACTGGGGTCCATGATCGCCTTTGCGGTGGTCACAGAAACCGTGTTCGCATGGCCCGGCATGGGCAAGCTGCTGATCGACAGTATCAACAGGTTGGACCGCCCTGTGATTGTGGCCTATCTGATGCTGATTGTTTTCCTGTTCGTGTTGATCAATTTTCTGGTGGATCTGCTGTATTCGGTGCTTGATCCCCGCGTTCGGCTGGCACAACGGGGCACGTCATGACCAATATTCCAATGCCCACCCCCGAAGAAAAGGCCCACAAGAAAGCCGCTGTCAGCCCATTGCGCGCCGCCATGCTGGATTTCGCAAGCAGCCCGCTGGCAATGATCGGGTTTGTTGTCATGGTGGCCATGGTGCTGGCGGCGGTGTTCGCGCCCTGGATCACGCCGCAGAACCCCTATGACTTGTCGCAACTGTCCATCATGGATAACAACATGCGCCCGGGGTCGGAATCCTTCGGGGGGATGACCTATTGGCTGGGCACGGACCCGCAGGGCCGCGACATGTTGTCGGCCATCATCTATGGCCTGCGGATGAGTCTGCTGGTCGCGGTTACCGCCACCTTGTGCGCGCTGGCCATTGGCATGGCGATGGGGATTACGGCGGCCTATTTCGGTGGGCGGGTTGATACGCTGATCATGCGTGTTGTGGACCTGCAACTGTCGTTTCCCGCCATCCTGGTGGCGCTGATCCTGCTGGCCATTCTGGGCAAGGGGGTGGACAAGGTGATCATTGCGCTGGTCATCGTGCAATGGGCCTACTACGCGCGCACGGTGCGCGGTTCGGCCCTTGTGGAACGCCAACGCGATTATATTGCCGCCGCGCGCGGGCTGGGATTGGGCCATGCGCGGGTGATGTTCCGCCATCTTCTGCCCAACACGCTGCCGCCGTTGATTGTGGTCGCCACTGTGCAAATCGCGCAGGCCATCGCATTGGAGGCAACACTGTCCTTCCTGGGTGTTGGCGTGCCGGTCACTGAACCGTCGCTGGGCCTGCTGATTGCGAATGGCTATTCCTACCTTCTGTCGGGCGCTTACTGGATCAGCGTCTATCCCGGTGTTGCGCTGCTGATCGCCATTGTGGCCATCAATCTGGTGGGCGACCAGCTGCGCGATGTCCTTAACCCCCGTCTGAGGCGCTGATATGACTGCTGTTTTGCAGGTAGAAAACCTGAAAACCCATTTCTTCACCCGCGCGGGCGTGGTCCCTGCTGTGGACGGTGTCAGCTTTTCCGTAAACCGTGGCGAGGTGATGGGGCTGGTGGGCGAAAGCGGGTCTGGCAAGACTGTCACCGGGTTCTCGATCATGGGCATGGTGGACAAGCCGGGGCGCATTGTGGATGGGCGCATCCTGTATCAGGGGCGCGACCTTGCCAATCTGAGTGAACGCGAATGGCAGGCCATTCGTGGCCGCCACATCGCCATGATTTTTCAAGACCCGATGATGACATTGAACCCGGTTCTGAAAATCTCAACCCAGATGATCGAGGCCGTGCAGGCGCATGTCCATATCAGCAAGGAAGCCGCGCGCGAACGCTGCCTTGCTACGCTGGCGCGCGTGGGCATCCCGTCCCCTGCGGAACGGATGGAAGCGTATCCGCACCAGTTTTCGGGGGGCATGCGTCAGCGCGTGGCGATTGCCATTGCGCTGTTGCACGACCCTGAAGTGATTGTTGCCGACGAACCCACAACTGCGCTGGATGTGACCATTCAGGCCCAAATTCTGGCCGAGGTGCAAAAACTGGCCGAAACCAGCGGCACGGCGCTGATATGGGTGACCCATGACCTGAGTGTGGTGTCCAGTCTGGCCGACAATATTGCCGTGATGTATGCGGGCCGCGTGGTCGAACAGGGGCGCGCGGCAACTGTGCTGCGCCACCCCGCGCACCCCTATACGCACGGGTTGATTGAATCGATTCCCAGCCGCAACAAACGCGGGGTTGATCTGGCGCAGATTCCGGGCATGACGCCGCCCTTGCTGGACCTGCCCGAAGGGTGTGCATTCCGCCCGCGCTGCCCCAACGCAACCGATGCGTGCCGCGCGCAACAGCCCCCCCGCGAAATGCCCACGGGCCAGATGGCCCGCTGCATTCACCCTATGCGCGCAACTGAGGTGGCATGATGTCTGACGCGCTGATTGAAATCACCAATCTTTCAAAACGCTTCCGCGAAGATCATGACATGGCCGCGCGGCTTGCCGCCCGCATGGGGCTGGGGCATGAACCCGCCACGGTGCATGCCGTCGACAATGTAAGTTTCAGCGTCGCGCCGGGCGAAGTGGTGGGGCTGGTGGGGGAATCCGGGTCCGGCAAATCCACCATTGGCCGCATGATCGCGGGGTTGCTGCCCCCGACAGATGGGACAATCCGCTTTGAAGGGGCAGATATCACCACCCGCAACCGCGCCGAAACCACGGCGGCGGCGCTGCAGATCCAGATGATTTTTCAAGATCCCATGTCCTCGCTCAATCCGCGGATGCGGGTGCGCGATATTATTTCCGAAGCGCCGGTCTATCATGGCATTATCAAACAGGCGCAGGCGCGGGACTTCGTGGCGCAGATGCTGGAACGCGTGGGGCTTGAACCCACAGCGGGCGACCGCTACCCGCACCAGTTTTCGGGCGGGCAGCGCCAACGTATCGTGATCGCGCGCGCGCTGGCGGTCAGTCCGCAATTCCTGATCTGTGATGAATCTGTGGCCGCGCTGGATGTGTCCATTCAGGCGCAGGTGCTGAACCTGTTCATGCGGTTGCGCCGGGAACTGGGGCTGGCCTATCTGTTCATCAGCCATGATCTGGGGGTGGTTGAACATATTTCTGACCGCGTGGTGATCTTGTATCTGGGCCGCGTTGTTGAAATTGCCCCGACCGAGGCGCTGTATGCCGACGCGCGCCACCCCTATACGCAGGCGCTGCTGGCCGAAGTGCCGCGCCTGTCCTTTGAAAAGCGCCGCTTCGAACCCATCAAGGGTGAAATTCCATCGCCCATGAACCCGCCGCCCGGGTGCCATTTTCACACGCGTTGCCCCTTCGCGGGGCCGCGCTGTTCGCGCGAAGTGCCAGCGCTGCGCCATACTGGCGCGCGCGCTGTGGCCTGTCATCTGGAAGATGGGGGTGTCGAATGACCTATAGTCCCAATGTGCTGGAAATTCTTGGCGTGGATACTCAGCATGTGCCGCTGGTGTTTGACAGCCCCCATTCCGGCACCGATTATCCCGCTGATTTTCGCCCCATCGCTGACCCCGCCTTGTTGCGCATGGCTGAAGATACCCATGTCCATACGCTGTTTGCGGGCGCGGTGGATGCGGGCGCAGTGTTGCTGCATGCGCTGTTCCCGCGCGCCTATGCGGATACCAACCGCGCGATGGACGATCTGGACCCCGCCCAGATTGACGGCACGCTGCCCATGGCGCTGAACCCGTCAGTCAAAAGCCGTGACGGAATTGGCCTGTGCTGGACGCGCGTGCCACCTGATGGTGCGCCCATGTATGACAGCCCCCTGACAGCGGAACAGGTGATGCACCGCATTCGCACATATCATCAGCCCTATCAGACTGCGCTGCGCGACCTGCTGGACAGTGCGCATGCGCGCTGGGGGCAGGTGTGGCACATCAACTGCCATTCCATGCCCCACCGTGCCAGCGCCATGGCCCCAGACCCCGCCGGCACCCCGCGCGCCGATTTTGTGTTGGGCGACCGTGACGGCACCACCTGCGCGCCCGAATTTACCGAAACCGTGCGCGCCTTTATCGCAGCGCGGGGGTTTTCTGTCCGCGTCAACGATCCGTATAAGGGGGTCGAGTTGGTGCGCGCCAATGGCAACCCGGCAGCGGGGCGGCATTCGCTGCAAGTGGAAATCAACCGCCGCCTGTATATGGACGAAGCAACGCGCGCCCCCAATGACGGTTTCGCTGTCGTGCAATCCCTTATGTCCGATCTGGCCGTGCACCTGGCCGGGTTCGTCACTGAACCTTTGCGAAAGCAAACCGCATGAACACTGCCCATTATCCTGTTGAACTGACCCCGCCCGACATTACGCCCTATGCGCCCGGCAATACCGGCATTCCTTATGTCTGGACCTATGACAGTGGCCAACCCGGCCCGCATGTGGCGGTGACAGCGGTTGTGCATGGCAATGAACCTTGCGGGGCCATCGCGCTGGACTGGCTGTTCAGAAACAACCTGCGCCCGGTGCAGGGCAAGTTGTCGCTGGCCTTCATCAACATCGCGGCCTATCATGCGTTTGATGCCACGAACCCCAATGCCAGCCGCTGGGTGGATGAGGATTTCAACCGCCTGTGGTCGCCCGATGTGCTGGACAATCCAGACCGCAAGCTGACTGTCGAACTGGTGCGCGCGCGCGAAATCCGGCCATGGCTGGATAGTGTTGATCTGTTGCTGGATATTCATTCGATGCAACACAAAACCGAACCCCTGACCATTGCAGGGCCGCTGCAAAAAGGGCGCGCGCTGGCGCGCGATGTTGGCACGCCTGCAGTTGTGGTCAGCGACCGTGGCCATGCCGAAGGGGTGCGGATGCGCGATTACACCGCGTTTGCCGACCCCGCGTCCCAGCGCAATGCGCTGCTGGTCGAATGTGGTCAGCACTGGGAAGCCCCTGCTGCCGATATTGCACTGGACACAGCGCTGGCGTTTCTTGCGGCAACCGGAACCGTGCCACAGGAATTTGCCGATGCGCACCGCCCCTTGCCCGTGCCTGACAAAATGCGGTTTTATGAAGTTTCCGGCCCGGTCACCATTCAGACCGACGATTTCCGCTTTGCGCAAGACTGGCGCGGGTTTGAACATCTGCCGCAGGGCACCTTGATCGGGCATGACGGGGCCAAGGAAATTCGCGCGCCCCATCCCACCACGGTTCTGATCATGCCGTCTGCCCGGTTGTGGCCCGGCAAAACCGCTGTCCGGCTGGCCCAACCTGTTGACGCGGGCTGAAACGGGTCAGGGCCGGGCCTGTGGGACAGCGGCCAGCAACTGGCGCGTATAGGGGTCGCGGGTCTGGGCAAATAGCTGGTCTGTCGGGCCGGCCTCGACCACGCGGCCCCGATGCATCACGGCAATATCATCCGAGATGTGGCGCACCACTGACAGGTCATGGCTGATGAACAGATAGGCCAGTCCCAGCCGCGCCTGCAGGTCCAGAAGCAAGTTCAGAATTTGCGACTGGATGGAGACATCAAGCGCGGAAACGGCCTCGTCGCAGATAATGACCTTGGGGTTCAGCGCCAGCGCGCGGGCAATCACGATGCGCTGTTTCTGCCCGCCCGAAAATTCACGCGGCAGCCGCTCCAGCGCGGAGTCGGGCAGGCCCACCAGATCCAGCAGTTCCCGCACACGCTGCGCGCGGCTGGCCGCGTTGCCGATCCCGTGAATTTCCAGCGGTTCGGCAATGCAATGGCGCACCTTCATGCGCGGATTCAGGGCTGATGCGGGGTCCTGGAACACAAGCTGCAGCTGGCGCGTAACGGCGTGGCGTTCGGCAGGTGTCATTTGCGCGCGATCCTTGCCATTGATCAGCACCTGCCCCGATGTGGGTTCTTCCATCCCCATGACCGCATAGCCGGTGGTCGATTTGCCACTGCCGGATTCGCCCACGATGGCCAATGTCCGGCCGGGATACAGATCGAAGCTGACGCCATCAACCGCGCGCACATAATCCGTCACCCGACCCAGCAAACCCTTGCGGATGGGGAAATGCACCTTCAGGTCACGCACCGAGATGATGGGGGCGGCGGGGGTCATGGCGCTAGCTCCGTTTCTATGCGGTCGCGGTTCCAGCAGGCGCTGGCATGGCCCGGTGTGCCTGCGTTTTCCAGCGGTGGCACATCCTGTCGGCATTGCGCCGTGGCAAGTGGGCAGCGGGTATTGAACCGGCATCCTTTGGGCCAGTTCCGAATATCAGGCACTGCCCCGGCAATGGCGGGCAGCGCCACCTTGCGCGCGCCATCAAGCCGCGGGATCGTGCGCAGCAGCATGCTTGTATAGGGATGGCGCGGGCGGGCGAAAACCTGCGTCACTGGCCCGGTTTCCACCACGCGCCCGGCATACATGACCGCCACATGGTCCGCGCTTTCGGCAACCACGCCCATATCATGCGTGATCAGCAGGACTGCGGCACCTGTGTCACGCCGCATTTCGGCCATCAGTTCCAGAATTTGTTTCTGGATCGTGACGTCCAGTGCGGTGGTCGGTTCATCCGCGATCAGCAGCACCGGGCGGCGGATCATCGTCATGGCAATCATGATGCGCTGGCACATGCCGCCCGACAGCTCAAAAGGGAACTGCCGCGCGCGAAGGTCGGGGCGGTCAATCCCGACACGCTCCAGCATGTCCAGAATGCGTGTTTTCACTTGTGCGGGCGGAATGGTCGCGTCCATTGTCAGCGCTTCGGCGATTTGTTTGCCCACGGGCATCAACGGATCAAGGGACGCGACAGGTTCCTGAAAGATCATCCCGATACGGGCACCGCGCAGGCGGTTCATGCCGCGTTCCGGCAGGGTGTCGATGCGCGTGCCTTCCAGCATGATCTGGCCCGCGCTTTGGTGGGCGACATCGGGCAATAACCGGATAATCCCCAGCGCGCCCATGCTTTTGCCGCAGCCCGATTCCCCGACCACTGCCAGCGTTTCGCCTGCGGCAATGTCGAATGTCATCCCATCAACCACGGGCTGTGCGGCGATTTCGATGCGCAGGTCGCGCACGGATAAAACAGGCGGCGCGGTCATGGCGTGGCCTTTTGTGCGGATACGGCGGCAGACCAAGGGTGGTTTGGATGAACCATGCCGTAAACCGTGCCATCGCCGCGCCGTTCCACGGCACTGGGGATGGCGAATTGCACCGGATACAGCACGTCATCCACCATTTCGACATCATGTCTGTGCCCGATAAGCCCTGCAGTGCCGTCCGGCAGGCGGCGGTCCAGCACAATGCGCGGCCCTGATGCGTCCAGCCGGGGGTGGGACAATGCCTGTTCCAGATCCATGCCATGCAGCAGCCGATAGGCCAGCAATTGCGCCAGTGCGGGCATGATCTGCCGCCCACCCGCAGCCCCGAGGGCCAGAACCCCGCCTTGCGGCAGTTCGGCCAGAACCGGGCACATATTGGCCAGTGGTTGCGCCCCCGGAGCCATGGAATTGGGCTGGCCGGGGCGGGGGTCAAACCACATCATGCCGTTATTGAGCAAAATTCCCGTGCGCCCTGATGTGACCTTCGACCCGAAGCGCGACAAAAGCGTGTTGGTCAGCGCGACGGCGTTGCCCTGACAGTCAATCACGCTGATATGGCTGGTGCAGCCGGGGTCAATTCCCGTGCGCGCGCCATGACCTGCCGTGTTCAGCCGCAGCGTATAGGCCGCGCGCAGTGCGTCAGCCATAGTGGCGTGGTGTCGGGCGTCGGGCTGGGCACTGCCCGCGCCGATGCGCGACAACACATCCATCAGCGCAGGCCCGCCCGACAACCCCGGCATGGCCAGGATACGCGCGCCCGCCCAATCCATTGTCAAGGGCGTGCCCCAGCGCGGGCGATAGGACGACAGGTCGTCAAGCGTCATGCGCCCGCCCAGTTCTGCCATGTCGCGGGTCAGGTCGCGGGCGATCTGGCCCTCATAGAAGTCCTGCGCGCCGCATTCGGCCAACCGGCGCAGTGTGGCGGCTTTGTTGCCCAATGGCAGGCGTGTTTCGGCCCCGGCGCTGCCCACTGCGGGGGCGCGGCCATCCTGCAGCAGCATCGCCGCCGATACCGGATCCGTCAGCAGGTTGGGCGCGTCGATGGACAGGCACAGGTTGGTGAACCAATCGACCAGCAGCCCTTTTTCCGCTTCTTCAATAGCGGGGGCCAATGCCTCGGCCCAGCTGATGGTGCCCAGTTCCGCCAGCGCCTGCGACAGGCCCGCAATGGCACCGGGCACGCAGATGGAATGCACCCCGATCAGGTTGCGCTGCCCTTCGACCTGTGGCCAGTCGAACCAGTCGCCATCCTTGCCCGGGGCCAGCGGGTAATCCTGCAGCCGCAGCCCCTTGGGGGCGCGCATGGCGAAATCCAGCGTTCGCGCCTGTCCGCTTGTCCCGTCGCGCCAGACCAGAAAACCGCCACCACCGATACCGCTTAGCCAGGGTTCCACCACCGACAGCACCAGCGCGGTGGTGACAGCGGCATCCATGGCGTTGCCGCCCCGCGCCAGCACGTCGGCACCTGCCCGCGCGGCAACCTGATGTTGGGCCGCGACCATGCCGCCGGTGCCTTTGGCCATTGCCTTGCCGGGGGTCCATGTGCAGGTCATGCGGGTGTTCCTTTCGGCAAATGCGCGGCAAGGGTGTCCAGCCCGCTGCGCGCCACGAAGCGCCCCGCATTCGCGGTTTGGTGCCATGCGGCAATCTGCGCGGCGGGGGCAACCCAGACATCGGGCTGCGCGGTGGCGTGGCGCAGCAAATGTTCCAGCATGGCCACCCGCTGCGCGCGTCCTGAAATCCACGGATGCACCGTTATCATGAACAATTGCCCATAAGCGCGCCCTGCATCAAATTCATCGCGCCATCCTTGCCCGATTTGTGCAGCCTGCGCAGGGGGCCATTTGTCGGCACCCCCCCCGAAGAACTTGAAATATATCGCATCGTCGATTTGCCATTGCACAGGAATTTCGGTCATGCCGTCTATGTCATAGGGGTGGTCCCAGCCCATCAGCGAACTGTCATACCCTATGTTGCGCGCGGCCAGCGCGGCCAGCATGGCAGGCGTCATTTCCCATGCAGGCGACCGAAACCCCGCAGGGCGAAGCCCGATCTGCGCCTGAAACACCGCAAGCGACTGGTCCAGCGCGGCTTCGAATGCGTCATGGGGGCAGTCGCCCACCAGTTCATGCAAATGCCCGTGCAACCCCACTTCATGGCCGCGCGCGACCAGCGCAGGCAGGATTTCGGGGTGCAGTTCCGCCACAACTGACGGCACATAGAAACTGCCCGCAATGCCCACCCTGTCCAGCATGTCCAGAATGCGCCACAGCCCTTCGCGCGGGCCGAAACGGCGCTGTTCCAACTGGCCCAGCCGGTCCGGCAACCCCGCGCGGTGCTGCCACAGATAGGGGGCTTCTGCGTCGACATCGACACTGAAACACAGGGCAGATGACTTGCCTTCTGGCCAGATATAGCCGGGACGATCCATTACAGTGCCTTTTTCTTGTCCTGATGGACAAGGATTGTGCCTGCGGAATTCCCGCCATCGACCGACAATGTGGCCCCGGTAACGTAGTTCGCATAGTCCGAGGCCAGATACAGTATGGCAGATGTTGCATCCTCATAGCGTGACGCGCGCCCCAGCGGGATGGCGGCGGTTGTGGCTTGCACATGTTTGTCAGACAGCGGGCTGGCCTTGCTGCCTGCGGCAAATCCGGGTTCCACGGCATTGCACCTTATGCCATATTCCGCCAGTTCGACGGCAAACCCCTTGGTCAGGCGGTCCAGTGCTGATTTCGAGATGGAATAGGGCGCGGCGGTCGTGCGCATCTTGCGCGATGCCCCGGATGAAATCATCACAATATTGCCCCTGACCTGTTGACGCACCATCTGGGTGGCAATTCCGCGTGTCAGCAAGAAGGGCGCGCGCAGGTTGATGTCAAAAATGCGGTCCCATTCGGCGGCATCCACATCCAGCAGGAAGGCGCTGGGGTAAACTGCGGCGTTGTTCACCAGAACATCCGCCGCGCCCCATTCCTGCCCGACCATGTCCACCAATTGGGCAATACTGGCGGCATCGGTCAGTTCGGTGGCATGGGTCAGGGCCGGGCGCGACAATGTGGCGGCAAGGTCCGTCATCATGGCGCTGTCACGGTCAGACAGCAGCAGGGTTGCGCCTGCGGCATCGAAGGCTTCGCATATCCAGCGGCCTACAACGCCAGCGGCGCCGGTGACGACAACTTTCTTGCCGGTGAAATCGGCACAGGGAAGCGGGTTGGGTTTTGTCATGGCACAGGCCCTTTCAACAAGATTAGCGGCGCCCTTCGACCACGTCGCGGACATGATCGCCCAGCACGTTGACCGAAAGGATCAGAAGGAACAGCAAGACACCGGGGAACACCGCGATCCACCACGCGGTTGTGACATAGTTTCGCCCCGCTGACATGATCGCGCCCCAGCTGGGCGTTGGCGGTTGCACGCCCAGCCCAAGGAAGGACAGACCCGCTTCAAACAGGACCATCAGGCCGAATTCCAGCGTCACAACCACCATGATAGGGCCGATGATATTTGGCAGGATATGCCGGATCAGCACGCGCGGCGTTGACGCGCCCATAAACCGCGACAGCCGCACATATGGCAGGTTCAGCAGGCTTAGGGTTTGCCCGTAAGCCACACGCGCATAGCGTGGCCAGCGGGTAAAGGCCAGCACCGCGACCACGTTGAACAGGCCGGGGCCAAGGATGGCCACTGTGATGATGGCCAGCAGGATGGCGGGAACGGATAGCACAATATCCACGACCCGCATGATAATCATGCCGACGACACCACGATACCACCCTGCAATCATCCCCAGCGCGGTGCCGACCACCCCGGACACGACCACAGACAGCGCCGCGACCATCAGCGACACGCGCGCGCCATGGATCAGGCGCGACAACAGATCGCGGCCCAGTTCGTCCGAGCCAAGCAGATAGGTCACATCGCGCAGCTCGGTTCCTGGTGCGCGCAACCGGCCCAGCAGGTTTTGCACATTCGGGTCGCGCGGGGCAATCCAGGGCGCAAGAAGTGCGGCCAGCACCAGCACCACGACAATGGCCAAGAACGGCCACAGGCGCGGCGGCATCCAGTGTTTCAGGGCGGCGGTCATTTGCCCCCCTCCAGCCGGATGCGGGGATCGACGGCGCTATACAGCAGGTCTGCGGCCAGATTCAGGAAGATCGAGACAAAAGCGCCCAGCAGAACCACTGCCTGAACAATGGGAAAGTCACGCGCGGCAATGGACTGGATGGTCAGTTGTCCAAGGCCCGGCCATGCAAAAACCGTTTCCACAATGACGGCCCCTGACAGCAGATTGGCGATTTCAAGCGCGGCAATGGAAATAACCGGAATGGCGCTGTTGCGCAGCACATGGCGCGTGACAACGCGGCCCAGCGGCAGGCCCTTGGCGCGGGCTGCGCGCACATAGGGTTTGTTCAGTTCGTCCAGAACTGCCGTGCGGGTTACGCGCGCGAAGGTGGCCATTGACAGCAATGACAGGCAAATCGCGGGCAATATTACGCTATTGGCCTGTCGTGCACCCGAGGACGGCAACCACCCCAGCCAGACAGCGAAGATCAGGATCAGCAGAATACCACTCCAGAACGTGGGCAAACTCTGGCCCGCCAGCACGAAACCCATGCCCAGACGTGACAGCGGGTGGTTCCGCCGCACCGCCATGAACACCCCCAGCGGCACACCAACCCCCAAGGCCAGCACCAGCGCCACCGCGGCCAGCCGCAGGGTATGGGGCAAGCGGGATGCGACAATGTCAGCCACCGGCACGTTTTGGATGACGGAGCGGCCGAAATCCAGTTGCATCAGGCCGGTCATGTATTCGGTAAACTGCACAATAACGGGCCGGTCAAAGCCCAACTGACTGCGCAGCGCGTCGATGGATTGCTGCGTGGCCCCTTCGGGCACCATCAGCAGGACCGGATCACCAGTAAGCCGTTGCAGAAAGAAAATCAGGGCAGTCACGCCCAGCAGGGATACCGCTGCCTGCACCAGACGGCGGATCAGAAACACGCTCATGCCCATGGCTCCGGTCGGAAGAAGGGGGCGCGCCCGGTCAGGGGCGCGCACGCGGGGCTGGTCAGTCGGACCAGCTCATGCGGTTCAAAAACAGGCTTTCGTTCGGGGTGGGCTGCCATTCAAGATTGTCGCTTGCCCCGTAAATGATGGCCGCCTGATACAGTGGCACTTGCGAAACATTGTCGCGCACCCATTCCTGAACAACGCGGTAGTGGCCCAGCCGTGTTTCCGGGTCCAGTTCGCCGCGCGCCGCTTCAAGCACGGCATCAAGTTCGGCGTTGCTGACCCGCGACCAACTGCTGGACGAATGCAGCAAGGGATAGACCACGCCATCCGCATCCTGGCACGCGCAGGACCAGCGCCCGAAGGACATGTCAGGGCTTTCGGCCGGTTCGCCCTGAACCCTGCCCAGATAGGTGGCCATGTCGGTCAGTTCGATTTCGACATTCAGGCCAACTTCGGTCAACATTTGCTGCAAGGCTTGAACGATGCGCTGGTCAAACACGGGCGAGGTCGCAAATGAGAGCCTGCGGGTGGCCGGTTCGCCCACTTCCGCGATCAGGGCGCGGGCCTTGTCGGGGTCATAGGACACACCTTCAAACCCTTCGACCCAGCCGATATGCGCGGGTGTCAGCAACTGCCCCACTGGCATGTCAAACCCGCCCAGCAACCCTTCTACAATAAGGTCGCGGTCAATGGCGTGGGCGATGGCCTGACGCAGGCGCAAATCATCCAGCCCGGGTTTTGCGCCATTTACGGCCAGATAGGCCACGCGTTCGGTCAGCGCCGAACGTGGACCAACGCCAGCGGCTGCGTCCAGTTGCATGGCCAGATCGGGGTCCATGGTCACAACCAGATCGGACGCGCCAGAAACCAGATTGGCCACCCGCGTTGACGCATCGGGCACTGCGCGGAACACTGCCGCAGGGAAGGTGCCTGTCTGGCCCCAGTAGTCGTCATTGCGCGTCAACCGCACCTCGACGCCACGATCCCAGCCGTCAAACTTATACGGGCCTGATCCGACCGGCGCCTGATTGAAGGCGTCCTTGCCCATGCCCTCGACAATGGCCTGCGGCACGATCGACAGTTTCACAAGCTGTCCCATCAGGGCCGGATAAGGGGCGCTGGTTGTCAGCTTTACCTTGTTGCCGTCCAGCACTTCTGCGCTGGCAATGGTGGCAAATTGCGACAATTGCGGTGACCCGAATTCAGGGTCGGTGATGCGCTGCACGGAATAGACAACATCCTGCGGCGTCAGGGGCGAGCCGTCATGAAAGGCGATGTCATCGCGGATGGTGAAGATGATTTCCGTAGGCGAAACCTGTTCCCATTCGGTGGCCACCTGCGGGACAATCTCGCCTGCATCATCGCGCGTCAGCAAATTGTCGAAGATGTTGCGGTACACATAATAGCTGTCGGGGTTCCACTGCACATGCGGGTCCAGCGACGATGGCTCATTCACCAGATCGACAGTCAGAAGTTGTGCATCCGCCCAAGCGGCGGGTGCGGTCAAGGCAGTTGTGGCGGCAAGGGCCGCAGCAAGCATCAGGCGGGGTATACGTTTCACTTGGGTTCTCCGTGTTGGGCGTTTCTTGAGGTGGTCCCGTCAGGGGCGGGGGCCGTCCGGGGGCTGGTGGTTGAGGTGTGTGCCGCTTTGGGCGGCGGTGCGATTTGCACATCGCTGCGGGACAGCGCGCGCGCGCATCTGTCCGCGAAATCCCGGCGCATGGCGCCAAGCAAGTCATGCGCGCGCCCCGCATCCCCCTGCGCCAGCGCTTCGGCCAGATCGGCAAGCGGCAAGGGCGCGCGGTCTATGCCAAAACGCATGTCCAAAAAACGGTCAGCACGCAGGGACAAATCCCAACTGTCGATCAACCACGCGCGAAGTCGCGGCGCGGCCATCACTTGTGCCGACAGGGTCAACAGGCTGCGTTCCTGATGGAACAACGTGTCCGCATTTAGCCGGTGCAGCGCGGCCTTATGCAATTGCGCGCGTTTGCGCAATTCGGCGCGCAACGGCGCAGGGGGGCGGTTGTCGGGCAAAACCCGTTCCAGACAGTCGCGCGCGGCCTGCAAATCCGCCAGATGTTCGCCAGATACTGGCAGCACACGCCAGCCCCGCCGCCCTTGTGCACTGACCCATCCCTGTGCGGCCAGCCGTGCCAGCGCAGTGCGCGTGGCCGCAAGGCCCACCGCGAAACGCGCGCTTAAGTCCAGTTCCGACACCATGGCACCCGGTGCCGGGCACCCCGCCACAATGGCGTCACTGAGCAGGCTTAACGCCAGTGACGACAGGTTTTCGCCCCGCCGGGGGGCAGTTGGCATACCAAAAGGGGAGTTTTTATCTAACATGTTAAAATGCTAGTAAGCCGCATCCAACATGTCAATTCTGTATTTTAACATTTCAAAATTAACTGCGGTGGTTGCTGTTATGTGCTGAACTGTTTTGCAATCGGGCGTGAAATTAGGGGCGGGGCACTGCCCTATGCGCCCCCGCCCTGTCCGGGCGCGGGGCCTGGCCCGGTGGGGACGCCGCGACAGGTGCCAGCGGGTAAGCTGGGCTGCGCCACAGGCAATTTGCTGTGTTCCGGCGTCAATTCCGGTGGACAATACGGCGTGATCGCGCATAGTCGGGATGTTTCCCTTGGGCATGGTTCGGAATGCGCCACATCGCCTTGATTCTGGCTTTCTTGCTGACCCTGTCGGGGCTGTCGCAGGCGCATGCGCATCGTGTTGTGTCATTTTCTGACACGGAAGCGCCGCAGAAAGCACTTGGCGCGCTTTGGCTGGAACATGTCGGGCGCGCGCCCGCGCAGGCCGTGTCAGACGCTGATCCCGCCGGTGCCGATGCGGCATCCTGGCCCGGTGGCGCGGCAGTTGCCATGTCATTGGCCAGTGCTGGCCGCCTGTGCGCCGCCACAGGTGCCAGCGGGCCGGTTCCGCAGGGCGCAAATGTTGGCAACCCGGCCCGCGCCCCGCCGCTGCCCTTCTGATCGAAATGTCGTGGCCTGCACAGCAGGCGCATCGAAACATATGTTCAGGAGGTCGCAGATGGATACGCTGCGTTTATGGCTTGTGGCGGGGTTTTTTGCGGGAACCGCGATTTACACAGTCACTGTGATGATACTTCAGCCGGTCTAAAGCATGTCGCGCAAAAGTGGGACCCGGTTTTGCGCGCATGGGGCTGGCCGAACCGCAAGGGGGGCAGGGCGGCGCTGGCAAGCGCTGCCCTGCCCATCCATGCCAGTTGCGTTTCATGAAGTTTTGTATCAGAATTGAGACGGCAGGCATGCGCAGCAAAGCCGAGGATCGTCGTGACGGATATGGAAAAACTCAGTTTCAAAGAGATCGGGGCACGGTTGCGTGCGCACCGGATCGGGCGCGGGCTGGGGCCGGAAGAACTGGCGCTGCGCATCGGTATTTCCCGCGCTGCCCTGTATCGCGCTGAAAAGGGCGAGATCACCAAAATTGAAACATTGGCGTCGATTTCGCGCGAATTGAAGGTTTCGTTGCCCACACTTCTGGGGGTAGGGATAGAATATATCCCAAACGCGCTGGGCTATTTTGAACGCATGCGGCAGGTTGAAGGGGACGCCGATCAGATTATCGGGTTGTTTAGTCCGATCTCCTATCTTGTGACGACGCAGCGCTATGATGCAATCCTGCGCGATGTTTTCGCGGAATCCGTCCCCGCCGGACGCCAAGTCGAGGCGCAACAGATTCTTGAGATACTTTTGCAACGAAAACAAAGATTTGTGCAGCGCAGGCCGTTGCTGGTTTCCGTCATTTCCACCGCCGAGATCGAAAGTTTCTTGCGCGACGGGCTGGAAGGGCGGCATGGGCTGCCTGATGAATTGCGCGCGCAACGGCGGCGCGCCGCAGCGGGCGAAGTGCGCCATATCATCGGGCTTTTGCGCGAACCTGATATAGGGGTTCAACTGGGTGTGTCGCCTGAACCTTTTCCCTCGACCAGTTTTCAGATCACGCGCACGGGGGGGCAGTCGGTGCTGACGGTCAGCCCGTTCCGGCTGGGGCATAACCCGAATATTGCTGTGGGGGTGGGGTTTGTAACCTCCGCCCCTGAGGCAGTGGAGTTGCATGACGGTATTGCCCGGATGCTATGGGAACGGTCGCTGCGGGGTGCAGCTGCGGCCGATCATTTGGAAGACCTGATCGCGCAAGCCGGAAGTGCGGATGAAAGCGATTAATTTTTAAGCAAAAACTATCCTTGCCTTTCGCGCCGTCTCAAAAATTAGATTTTTTGTTTGACAGGGGCGCCAGTTCAGGGAAGTCTGGAAACAACCAAAGCCACAGGGGACATGTAATGAAAACCATCCGCAACCTTTCGATCACCGTCGCCGCTGCCGCCTTGATGGCGGGCGGCGCGCTTGCGCAGGAATTCACGGCCAAGATTGGCCATCTGGAATCCGCGGCGCAAAACCGCCACGTCCATCTGGAGAAAGTCGCCGCATTGGTGAATGAGCGCACGAATGGCGCGGTGGAATTCGTGCTGTTCCCGCAAGCGCAGCTGGGTGACCAGCGCCAGATGAATGAAGGCGTGCAATTCGGGTCACTGGAAGGAACGGTTGCCCCGGCGGCATTCCTTGGCGGGTTCAACCCGGTGGTGTCCATTCTGGACATCCCCTATCTGCTGCCAGAGGATGAAGCGGCGGCGCAGGCGCTGCGCGAAGGGCCGTTCGGTCAGGCGTTGCTGGACAGCTTCTCGGACAAGGGGATGCACGCGATTGCGCTGTGGCCCAACGGGCGCAAGCATATTACTTCGAACCAGCCGGTTGATGATCTGGCAAGTTTCGCCAGCCAGAAATTCCGCGTCATGGACAGCCGCGTGCTGATTGAACAGTTCAACGCACTGGACGCGTCGGCCATCGCAATTCCGTTCGGGGAACTTTACACTGCGCTGCAAACAGGTGTGGTTGACGGGCAGGAAAACCCGCTCGATACCATCGAGACGATGAAGTATTTTGAGGTTCAGGAAAATCTTGTGATTTCCGGGCATGGCGCGATGGAAGATATCGTGATCTTCAGCCCGATCTGGTGGAACACCCTGCCTGAAGAATACCAGACAATCATTCAGGACGCGTTTATCGAAACGGTGCCCGAACTGGTTGCCAACAAGCAAGCTGCAGTTGACCGCGCGCTGGAGGCCGTGACAGCGGCTGGTATGAATGTCCGCGAAGCCGGTGCAGATGAACGCGCGGCCTTCCGCGAGGCGACGTTTGCGGCAACATCATCTGCCTATGTCGCAATGGCAGGCGATGCGGGGCAGGCGCTGCTGGATGTCTACCTTGCCGAGTATGAAAAGCTGGCGCAGTAAACGCCACCCCGTCACCGGGTTTCCTGCCAATGCGGACCGGGGCGCGTGCCCCGGTCCTGTTCCTTTCGTCTTGCTGCTGGCCCCCCCCGATGCAAGCCCCGATGACCCGCATGGCGCGCTTTTGCTTTTCGCCCGTGCCCCAACGCGAACGGATCGTTGATGCTGGCCCTCAATATACTTCGTCTGGTCGAACGATCAGTCCTTGTCGTGACGTTTCTGACCATGGTTGCGCTGTATTTTACCAGCGTCATCGTGCGCGAAATGGGCGGTCAGGCCGCGTCGTCCTTCGCATGGATCGAGGAAGCGGTGCGCATGCTGAATCTGTTTATGGTGTTTCTGGGGTTGGGGCTGGCGTTGGAACGCGGGCGGCATGTCGGCATTCGCAATTTGCGCGACAAGCTGCCTGACGGGGTGCGCAGGATGCTGTTGAAAGTGACCGACATCGCGGGGCTTGTCTTTGCGCTTTATATCGCGTGGCTGGGGTTCGGGTTGGCGCAATTCGTGCTGGGCACGGGCCAGCGTTCGCCCACCTTGGGGGTGCCCATGGGAATGATCTACATGGCCCCTGTTGCTGGTTTCGCGCTTCTTGCGCTGCGCTATGGCCTAAGCTTGTTCGGGGTCATCGACCGCTTTGCCGAAGCGGAGGACGTGGAATGATGATGGGTTTGATTGTCATTCTGGCCGTGGCGCTTCTGGTGCTGGGCTTTGAGATGTTTTTGGTGCTGGCCGTGCCTGCACTGGCCTATAAGGCCGTGTTTTATCCCAACCTGCCTGATCTGGTGGTCGTGCAGAAAATACTGGGCGGGGTGGATCATGCCACGCTGCTGGCCATTCCGTTTTTCATATTCGCGGCCAACCTGATGGGGTCGGGGCAAATTGCACGGCAACTGGTGTCGGTGGTCAAGGCGCTTTTGGGCCATACGCGCGGCGGCATGGGGCATGTGGTTGTTGGCGGGTCGATGGCGTTTGGCGCCGTGTCGGGATCGGCGCCCGCAACTGTGGCGGCCATGTCGCGCATGGCCTATCCCGAATTACGGCGCAGCGGCTATTCTGACAAGTTTTCGCTGGGGTTGATTGTCTCCAGCGCGGAAACCGCACTTCTGATTCCGCCGTCGATCACCATGATTATCTATGGCTGGATGACCGGCACATCCATTGCGCGGCTGTTTGCGGGCGGGCTGGCCGTGGGGCTGGTGCTGGGATTGGCGTTTTCGATTTATGTCACCTATGTTGCGCGCCGCGATGGCATTGCGCGGGCACCGCGCGCGGATTGGCCCACCCGTGCGCGGGTCATCTGGCAGGCGAAATGGGCCATTGGAATGCCGGTCATTATTCTGGGCGGGATCTATTCGGGCACCTTCACCGCGACCGAGGCCGCAGCCATCAGCGTTGTCTATGCTATTTTGGTCGAGGTGGTGATCCTGCGCAGCCTGACCTTGCGTGGCCTGTTCGAGGTGACAGAGCAAAGCGCGATCAACACCTGCATCATCTTTGTGTTGCTGGCGATGGGGGGGCTTGTGTCCTATTTTGTCACGCTGGCGCAGGTCCCCAACGAGATTATCAGCTTTCTTGGCGCGATCGATGCAAGCTGGATCACCTTCTTGTTGGTCGTCAACATCTGCTTCCTGATTGCGGGCATGTTCATTGACCCCAATTCGGCGCTGCTGATCCTTGTGCCGCCCCTGTATCCGGTGGCTGTGGCGATGGGCATTGATCCGGTGCATTTCGGGTTGATCGTCACGTTGAATATAGGGTTGGGCATGATCACGCCGCCCTTCGGGCTGGATATATTTGTGGCGTCTTCGACGTTGCGCAAGCCGGTGGCGACGATCATTGGCGGGGTATGGCCGTTTCTGGCGGTGAACCTGATTGTGCTGATGCTGATCACCTATATCCCGCAGATTTCGCTGTTTATTCCGCGGCTTATTTTCGGTTGAAGGGGGAATAGCCATGAATGCAATCGCCAAGGATGCCACCTTGACCCCGCCGCGCTACCGCTGCGCGGAAGCGCTGGGCGTTGTGCGCACCAATCAGGTGGTCAATACCGACTACCGCTTGCTGACGCTGGACGCCCCGCCCGAGGTGCTGGATTGCGCGCCCGGGCAGTTCTTCCAGCTGCTATGCCCCGGCACTGACGACGATCAGCCATTTTTGCGCCGCCCCATGAGCATTTATGACTTCGACGCGCAGGCGGGCAGTTTGCGGTTTCTGTACAAGGTGACTGGCGCGGGCACGCGCGGGCTGGCCACGCTGCGTGCGGGGGATCGGCTGAATGTGCTTGGCCCGCTGGGTCAGGGGTTCACCATGCCAGACAACTGGCAACGGCTTATGCTGGTGGCGCGTGGCGTGGGGCTGGCGACACTTGCGCCGCTTGCACGTCTGGCGCAGGCGCGCGGGCGTCAGCTGACCGCGATATGTTCGGCGCGCGCGCCGGAATTCGTCATGTCGCTGGAACATTTCCGCAATTGCGGGGCCGAGGTGATTGTCGTGACCGACAGTGATGGATCCTCGGCGCCCGATGCGTTGCGTGCGCTGATCGAAGGGCGCATTGCCAGTGGCGGGGTTGACGCGTTCTATACCTGCGGGTCAGCGCGGATTGCGCGCATGTTGCAAGACATTGGCGCAGCACATGGCATTCCCGGCGAAATTGCAGTGGAACAGCAGATGGCTTGCGGCCTTGGCATGTGTCAGGCCTGCGTGCGCCCGTTCCGTGACGGGGACAAGATTGTGCATCGCCGGGTCTGCCGCGAAGGGCCGGTTTTCCCGCTGGCAGGGGTGGTGGCATGAGCGCGCTTGCAACCCGCGTCGGCCAGTTGCAGCTGGCCAACCCCATCATGCCCGCATCCGGCACCTTTACCGAGGATCTGGCCGATGTGTTCGACCTTGGCATTCTTGGCGCGCATGTGCTGAAAACCTTTACACCGGAAATTCGCACTGGCAACCCGACGCCGCGGGTGTGCGACCTGACGGGTGGCATGATGAATGCCATCGGCATTCCGTCCAAGGGCCTGGAGCATTTTCTGACACAGACGCTGCCGTTCTGGGCGCGCTATGATGTGCCGCTGGTGGTGTCCATTTCCGCGCATAGTTATGACGCCTTCGCGCGGCTGGCTGCCGCAGTGACGGTGCCCGGTGTGGCCGCGATCGAGGCCAACATCTCTTGCCCGAACATAGAGGCTGACGGCAGGGCGTTTGCTGTGCGCGCCGATACCACGGGTCAGGTGGTCGCGCAGTTGCGCGGGGCGACCGACCTGCCGTTATGGGTGAAACTGTCCCCCAATACCGGAGAACCCGTAGACGTTGCGCAAGCTGCCGAAGCCGCTGGCGCGGATGCGTTGGTTGTTGCAAATACCCTGCTGGGCATGGCCATTGACGTGGAAACCCGCCAACCCCGCCTTGGCAATGTGATGGGCGGCATTTCCGGCCCCGCCATCAAGCCTGTGGCACTGCGCATGACCTATCAGGCGGCCAGTGCCACGCGCATTCCGGTGATCGGCTGTGGCGGTATTTCGACAGTGGCCGATGTTGTGGAATTCCTGATTGCAGGTGCGACGGCGGTACAGGTGGGCACAGCCACATTCCAGTCCCCCACCACCATGCGCAGGCTGCTTTCGGGGCTGGAAGACTGGCTGGCGGCACATGACGTGGCGTCGGTGCGTGACCTGCGCGGTACAGTGGCGCTGCCCGATACCCCTGTTGCGGCGATGCTGACATGATGATGGACAAACTTGCCCCCCTGACAGCGCTGGCGCAGCAAATCTTCAAGGACTTGCGCGCCATGTCGCCTGATGGCGCGGGCGTCAGCCGCCCTGCCTATTCGCGCATTGAAACGCAAGCGCTGGACTATCTGGCGGAATTTGCCCGTGCGCAGGGGCTGGCGGTCGACGCGGACGCGGCAGGCAACCTGTGGTTCAGCCTGCCCGAACACCGCGACGCCCAGCGTTACATGGTGGTTGGGTCCCATGTCGACACTGTCCCCGAAGGCGGAAATTTCGACGGGCTTGCCGGTGTGGTGGCCGGGTTGCTGGTGCTGATCCGCGGGCGCGAGAAGGGCTTGCGCGTGCCCGTGAAGTGCCTTGCGCTGCGCGCCGAGGAAAGCGCGTGGTTCGGGTCATGTTATCTGGGGTCCAAGGCACTGACCGGCCAGATGACCGCCGCCGAACTTGCCGCCCCGCACAAGGGCGACAACAGGTCGCTTGCCGACCATATGACAGCGCTGGGAATTGACACGGCGCCCATTGCCGCAGGCCAGCCCCTGATCGCGCTGGAACGCATCCTGGGCTATGTGGAACTGCATATCGAACAAGGACCGCTGCTGGTTGAACGCGATATTCCCGCCGCCGTGGTGACTGGCATTCGGGGCAATATCCGCTACCGCTCGGTTACCTGCACGGGCGAAGGGGGGCATTCCGGCGCGGTGCCGCGCGCCTATCGGCATGATCCGGTGCTGGCCATGGCCGATTTGCTGACGCGGCTGGATGACAGTTGGCTGCATATCCTGCAAACGGGTGGTGATCTGGTGCTGACCTCGGGTGTGGTAGGGACGGACCCCGCGCGCCATGCCATTGCGCGCATTGCCGACAGCATCAGCTTCAGTCTGGACATCCGGTCCCAGAATACCGAAGTTCTGGACCACATGCGCGATTATCTGCATGAAGAAATGGCCGATATCGCGCGCGTGCGCGGCGTGCGGTTCGACACGGGCCCTGAAATACCCGCCGCGCCTGCGCAGATGGATGACACTATGGTGGCGGGGCTGATGGCGGCAATGGGCCGCACGGGCATTGCGCCGTTTTCCATGGCGTCGGGTGCCGGGCATGATGCGGCGGTCTTCGCGCAAGCGGGCGTGCCCGCCGCGATGATCTTCGTGCGCAACCGCAACGGGTCCCATAATCCGCGCGAAGCCATGGAGATTTCGGATTTTATGGTAGGAACCGCCATCATTTCCGCCTATCTGGAAGCGAAGGACACATGACCACAGGACCCGCCGCCATGCCCCGACTGACGCCAGCCAGACGCAGCCAGATCGCGCGGGAAACTGCCACAGCGCTGTTGCAGATTGGTGCGGTGCGGCTGTCGGTGGACCGCCCCTTCATGTTCAGCTCTGGCCTTGTCAGCCCGGTATATATCGATTGTCGCCGCATCATTTCCTACCCTGCGGTGCGCGAAAGCCTGATGGCCTGTGCCACGGAACTGTTGCAAAACGACATGCCCGGCACGCAGGCCGTTGCGGGGGGGGAAACCGCCGGCATCCCCTTTGCGGCGCTGATTGCGGCAAATACGGGGCTGCCCATGCAATATGTGCGCAAACGGCCAAAGGGGTATGGCCCCCATGCGCAGGTCGAAGGGGTGGTAACCCCCGGCCAGCAAGTGACACTGATTGAGGATCTGACCACGGATGGCGGATCGAAGCTGCGGTTTTGCAAGGCGCTGCGCCGTGCGGGGGCAACTGTGTCGGATTGTCTGGTGATCTTCTACTATGATATTTTCCCTCAGACCCGCGACATGCTGCACGCCCAGGGCCTGACCCTGCACGCGCTGGCCAACTGGCAGGATATTTTGGCCGTCGCAGGTAGCGATGGCCCCTTCAGCGCGCCCGAACTGGCCGAAATACGGTCATTCCTTGACAATCCGCTTGACTGGTCGGCCCGCCATGGCGGGGCATCCCGGTTGTTTTTCCAAGAAAGGACTGCATGATGTTCACTGCATTGATCGACACCCTGAAGGACCACGGGCGCGGGGTTCATGGCTATAGCGCATTGGCCGAAGCGGCCTATGAAAAAGCGCGCAGCGGACCACAGGCCGCAGCCTATTACGTTCTGGCCAAACAAGCCGATGATTTTGTGGAATTCGTCGAACGTATGCCCGTCCCCGCCCGCGAGATTGACGCCATGTTTGACCGCATCAGCGCGAATGCTGCGGCGCTTGATGCGGCTTTTGCAAGTGGGGACAGGGCCGCAGTGCTGGATGTGCTAAACAACATCGCGCATGAAGCGGCTGCGATGCGCAGCACGGGCTGACGCGACAGCGCGCCTTGGGGGGCGTTGTCGGGTTGGCGTTGCACCTTCAAAACGATTCCGGCAGCCATATTTGCGGGTCGAACACAGTGGCGCGGCGCGGTGCGGCTGACAGGTCTTGTGTGGTCTGCACCATGGCGTCCACCAGCGAAGCGGCCAGCGCGTCCACAGGGGTGGCAATGGCCATCATGGCATATCTGTCTGACAGCGCAGCGCGGCTGTCCCCCGTCAGTTCATTCAGGATCAGTGCAACCTTGTCGGGCGGGCGCGTTTCCCGAAGTGCGGCAATCGCGCCTTCCATGCCGCCCCCGGCGACGTAAATACCGCGCAGGTCGGAATATGTGTGCAGCAGGTTCAGCGTTGCCTCATAGGTGACTTGCCGTGTTTCAAGATTCACCAATGTGTCCAGCACAGTGACATGCGGCGCATATTCCCGCAACGCGCTGCGAAACCCGGTCTCGCGCAGGGCGTGCCCATGCCAGCGGTTGCCGCCCACAAACACTGCCACACGCCCCCCCTGTTGCAAGCGCTGTGCCATCATCCAGCCGGCAATGCGGCCAACGCGCAGGTTGTCCAGCCCGAAATATCCCATATGGGCATCCCGTCCGAAATCATTGAGGACCGCAAAAACCGGCAGGCCCTGCTGCACCAGTCGCGCCCCGGCCTGCGCCACCTTTGCATGTGTGACCGCAGAGGACGCCAGCGCCGCGCAAGTTTCACTGGCCGCGCTTAACCCGGTGCAGAAATCATCGGGCGCTTGTGATGTTGCGTAATGAAATTCCGCAGTGATGTTGAAATCCCTGCGTGCCTTGCAGGCGCATTCCAAGGCGTGGGTCAGATTACGGTAAAATTCCTGACCGCCCTTATGCAGCACAAACCCCAGCCGAAGCGCCATGCGCGGGGGTGGGGTTGGCTGGAACTGTGGGTCAGAAAACCCTATGCGCGACGCTGCGTCCTGAATACGCGCAAGGCTGCGCGCCGACACCTTGCCGCGCCCATGAACCGCGCGGTCGATGGTTGCCAGACTTACCCCGGCGGCCTGCGCCAGATCGGACAGTGTGGGTTTGCGTGCCATGATGGATTCCCCTCATACCATTGCATTAACTTGAGGGTTTTTGAGGGGGTTGCAACCTAATTTTCTGGCATGCTGACGCTGGCCGAATAATCTGTATTCCACAATAGGGTTTGGAGGGGCCTATGCCAAACAGAGATTATTCCATGTTGGGACCAGATGCAAAACGCGCGGTTGAAACGGGCCTTGCTGCGGCGCAATGGTATCATACGGACATTCCGCGCAAGCAGATGAAAGACCTGATGCGCCGCCAGGACGCGCCTGCCATTCGTGATACGATCATCCTGTTCGGGGCGATGGTGGTATTTGCGGGGGCAGGGATCGCGCTTTGGCCGTCGCTGTGGTCGGTGCCGGTCTGGCTGGCTTACGGCGTGCTGTATGGGTCGGCCATGGATTCACGCTGGCATGAATGCAGCCATGGCACAGCGTTCAAGACGCGCTGGATGAATGATGTTATCTATCAGATTGCAAGCTTCTGCATGGTGCGCAACCCGCACACTTGGCGCTGGAGTCACGCGCGCCACCATACCGACACCGTTATTGTCGGGCGCGACCCCGAAATCGCCATCATGCGCCCGCCGGAATTTGCCCGCCTGATCGCCAATTTCTTCGGGCTGGTCGATGCATGGAACGGTTGGGCGCGCATGCTGTATAACGCGGCGGGCAAGCTTCACCCTGAAGAAGCCAGCTACATTCCCAAGGCCGAGCAGCACAAGGTCATTCGCGTGGCGCGTATCTGGGTGTTGATCTACGGGGCCACCATCGCGCTGGCCGTGGCGCTGGGGTCCATCCTGCCCTTGATGGTTATCGGTCTGCCGCGTCTGTATGGCGCGTGGCATCACGTCATGACGGGCCTGTTGCAGCATGGTGGGCTGGCCGACAATGTGATTGACCATCGGCTGAATTCGCGCACTGTCTATATGAACCCCGTCAGCCGGTTCATCTATTGGAACATGAATTACCATGTCGAACACCACATGTTCCCCATGGTGCCCTATCACCGGCTGCCGGAACTGCATCAGGCCATCAAGCATGATCTGCCTGCGCCCAACCGTTCCATTGCGCAGGCATTTGCGGAAATGTGGCCTGCCTTGCGGCGCCAGTTACAGAACGAAGATTTCTTTCTGAAGCGCGATCTGCCCGCGACGGCAAAACCCTATCGTGAGGATTTGCACCATGCCGCGCTTGGCACCGCCGCGCAATGACACCTGTTCCCGAAGGAGAGAGAGCAATGCCTTGGATTGACGCTTGCGCAACTGACGACATCGACAGCGAGGACCTGATCCGTTTTGACCATGACGGACGCACCTTTGCGATTTATCGCAGCCCGGATGATGATTTTTTCTGTACAGACGGACTTTGCACGCATGAACAAGTGCATCTGGCGGATGGGTTGGTGATGGATTATGAAATTGAATGCCCGAAGCATAATGCAACTTTCGACTATCGCACAGGCGAAGCCAAGCGCGCCCCGGCTTGTGTGAACCTGAACACCTATCGTGTGAAAACCGAAGGCGGGCGTGTCCTGATTGAGGTTTAGGCGATGACGGGCCTTGTGATTGTCGGCGCGGGCGAATGCGGCACGCGCGCGGCGTTTTCGGCACGGGATGCGGGGTATAGCGGGCCAATCACGCTGATCGGTCAGGAAACCGGCTTGCCCTATGAACGCCCCCCCTTGTCGAAACCGGATGCGGGCGCAGTGAAGCGCCACAAGATTTGCGCCGGCGCCGACTTGCGCGCGGCAAACATCACCTACCGTGACGGTATCAGCGCCACGCGCATTGACGTTGCGGCACAATCGCTTGCGCTGTCGGACGGCACTGCCATCGGCTATGCGCGCCTGCTTCTGGCCACGGGGGGCACGCCGCGCCGCCTGCGGTGTGCGGGCGCGGAGCAGGCGCTGGTCTTGCGCAGTTATGACGATGCAAATGCCATTTTCAGCCAGCCCTTGGCCAACCGGCATGTCGTTATTGTCGGGGCGGGGTTGATCGGGCTGGAACTGGCGGCCAGTTTGCGCCGCTTGGGGGCCCGCGTTACCGTGCTGGAAGCGGGCGCGCGCGCGCTGGGCCGCGCGGTTCCTGAGCCACTGGCCAGTCGGCTTGTGGCCCGCCACTGTGCCGCGGGGGTTTCGTTCCGTTTCAACTGCACCCTTGATGCAATTTCCAAGGGTCAGGTCCAGTTGAACGGGGGGGACGTTCTGCCCTGTGACATGGTGATCGCGGCCATCGGGGTGGTGCCTGAAACAGCCTTGGCGCAGGGTGCAGGGCTTGAATGCGAAAATGGCATTTGTGTTGATGGTCAGTTGCGCTGTTCCGGGGGCGCTATCTTCGCCGCTGGGGATTGTGCGGCCCTGCGCCAGCCGGATGGCAGTGTTCACCGCTTCGAGACGTGGCGCAATGCCCGTGATCAAGGCATTCTTGCCGGGCGGGCCCTTGCGGGCGACGCAGCCTGTTTCGAGGCCCTGCCATGGTTCTGGTCGGATCAGTATGATCTGGGCCTGCAGGTTGTGGGCAATGTGGCAGGGGCCCCGGCCGCGTCACGCAAATTGGTGCAAGATGGTGAAATCCTGTTCTGGCTGGGTGCAGATGGGGCCTTGATCGGGGCCGCAGGGCTGGGCGCGGGGCGCAGCAGCGCCAAGGATATCGCCTTGGCAGAACGCCTGATTCAAGCTGCCATGCCTGTCACCCCCGACGCCCTGAGCGATGTGGGGCAACCGCTAAAAGCCCTGTTGCGCCGCGCCACGGCCGCCTGACCGAAAAAGGAAATTCCCGTGTCACCGAACACCACGCGGCCCACAGTGGCCGATATTCGCGCCCAGAAGGGCAAACGCACCCTGACAATGCTGTATGTCGAAACCGCTGAGGAAGCCGCCGCTGCCGCGCAGGCGGGAATTGACATGCTGTCGATCATAGCGCCGCTTTGGACACCGCAAATGCGCGCTGCCGCCGGAACTTGCTTCGTGCAGGTGGGGCTTTTATATGGCCAGCTTGTCACGCAAGAAGACTACCAGCGCGCCGCCCATGCCGCGATGCAGACAGGGGGAGATTGCGTATATTGTGCGTCGTCGCTGGGCACCATCAGGGCCTTGGCCGATGATGGCATTCCCGTGGTCGGGCATGTCGGCCTGATTCCATCCAAGGCCACATGGACCGGCGGCTTCAGGGCCGTTGGCAAAACCGCCCGGACCGCATTGCAGTTGTGGCGCGATGTGCAGGCCCTGCAGGATGCGGGCGCTTTTGGTGCCGAACTGGAGGTGGTGCCTGACCGCGTGGCGGCGGAACTGTCCCGCCGCAGTTCCCTGATTTTGCTGGGAATGGGCGCGGGCGCGGGGGCTGATGCGCAATATCTGTTTTCCGAGGATGTGTTGGGCTGCACCCGCGGGCACAAACCCCGCCACGCCAAATCCTACGCTGATTTCGCGTCGGAATACGCGCGCCTGCACCAGATGCGGGTTAATGCATTCGCAGCGTTCAAGGACGACGTTGCCCAAGGTGCCTATCCGGCGGCGGCGCATACTGTGCCCATCGCGGATGCGGAACTTGACGGGTTTCTTCAGGGGTTGGATGCAAACGCAGGCTTGTCATAACGGTTCGTGACTGCCACAATGATGTAAAAGCGTCATGCAGATGGGGTGCCCCGTGACCAAGCGGCCGACAGTTCAGGATGTGGCGCGCGCCGCGGGTGTCAGCGTGACGACGGTTGACCGCGCCTTGAACGGGCGCCTGAAGGTGCGCGAGGAGACGTTGCGCAAAATCGCTGATGCGGCGCATCGCGTGGGGTATCATGCACGGGGGGTGTTGGCGCAAAATCTGGATGCGGCGAAACCCGAACTGACCTTCGGGGTCGTTCTGATCAAGAAATCACAGGAATTCTACCAGAATTTCGCGCGTGAAATCGAACATGCCGTGGCGGCCCGCCCCGACATTCGCGGGCGCGTGATCATTCGCTACACATCGTCCCAGTCGCCCGATGCCTTTGCGCAGGAGCTTCGCGCTTTGGGAACGCGATGCGACGCGGTGGCGGGGGTTGCGGTCAACCACCAGCGGCTGACGCAGGCCGTGCAGGACATGCAGGCCGATGGCGTGCCGGTGTTTTCCTTGCTGAACGATTTTGCCCAAGGGGTGCGGCGCAACTACCTTGGTCTGAACAACATGAAAATAGGCCGGATCGCCGCATGGATGATCACAGGCCGCGTAAAGCGCCCCGGAAAGCTGGCGGTATTTGTGGGCGGCAACCGGTGGCATGGGCATGATTTGCGCGAAGTGGGGTTCCGGTCCTATGTGCGCGAAAACGCGCCTGAATTTTCGGTGCTGGAAACGCTGGTCAATCTGGAAACCCGCCAACTGACTTATGAAGCCACGCTTGATCTGGTGCGCCGCCATCCCGACCTGACCGGCATTTATTGCGCGGGCGGCGGCATGGAAGGCGCAATCGCCGCATTGCGCGAAATGCATGCAAGCCCGCGTGTGGCGCTGGTGGTCAATGAGTTGACCGCCGATAGCCGCGCCGCGCTTGCGGATGGCTATGTCACAATGGTGATCTGCACACCTTTGGCGGAACTGTGCACCGATATGGTGGAATTGATGGTGCGTGCCGTGCAGGGCGGCGAAGACGGGATCACGGGCCAGCATTTCCTGAACCCATGTATCATTCTGCCTGAAATGATGTAAAAACGTCATTTCGCTTGCGCAGAAAAACGTCATCAATGATGGAAAAACATGTGCCCCAGATTGACTGAATCTGCTCTCGCATGCAGCGTGCAGCCAACGCAACCCACATGACAGGACTTTGCCTATGCAATTCGCGCTGAACCAGATGACGGCCCCGCATTTGCCTTTTGCATCTTTTCTGGATCTGGCGCGCGATCTGGGCTGCATGGGCGTGGAGTTGCGCAACGACATGGCAGGGCTGGGCCGCCCGTTATTTGACGGGCTGGACCCTGCGCAGGCGGGCGCACTGGTGCGCGCCCGCGGGTTGCGGTTTCTTGGGCTAAGCCAGGTTTATCCGTTCAACAGCTGGGATGATGCACGCCAAGCGGAAGTGGCCGCGCTGATTGACACGGCCAAGCGCGCGGGGGCCGAAACCATCAGCCTGATCCCGCGCAATGACGGCACCGGCGGCGCCGAGGGAGAGCGTCAGGCCAATCTGCGCGTGGCGCTGAAGGCGTGTTACCCGCTGCTGGTGGCCGCAGACATGACGGCCCTGGTCGAGCCGCTGGGCTTTGGCCGGTCATCACTGCGGTCCAAGCAGGAACTGGTCGACATGATCGCCGCGCTGGATATGGGCGCGCGGTTGCGCATTGTGCATGACACGTTCCATCATACCTTGGCCGGGGGGGGCGCCCTTTATGCGGCGCAGACTGGCATTGTGCATATCTCGGCGGTGGTGGACCCTTCGCTGAGGATCGAGCAGATGGAAGATGAACACCGCGTCCTGATCGACCGCCGCGACCGTTTGGGCAATATCGACCAGATGGCCGCCTTGCTGGCAGCAGGATATAAGGGCGCCTTCAGTTATGAGTGTTTCTCGCCAGAAACACAGGCGCTTGGCGACCCTTTGACGGCGCTGCGCCAATCATTCGATTTCATTTCCGCCCAATTACAGGCCAAAGCCGCCTGAGCGGAAAGGAATTCCGGCAAAGGAGCAAGGTGCGCCGGACACCATTACCGGGAGGAACCAGAACATGAAGAAAACCCTGCTTGCTGCTACGGCGGCCACTGCACTTATGGCATCCATGGCCAATGCGCAGAATATCGGTGTGTCGATGGCGCTGTTTGACGATAATTTCCTGACCGTCTTGCGCAATGGCATGATCGAGATGGCCGCAGAAATGGACGGCGTCACGCTTCAGGTGGAAGATGCGCAAAATGACGTGGCGCGGCAGCTTGACCAGATCAACAATTTCGTGGCGTCGGGCGTGGATGCGATCATCGTGAACCCGGTTGACACTGCGGCAACCGAAGCCATGAGCAATGCCGCCGCAAGTGGTGGCGTGCCGCTGGTCTATGTCAACCGCCAGCCCGTCAACGTGGACACCCTGCCGGACAATCAGGCTTTCGTGGCGTCCAACGAAATTGAATCCGGCACCTTGGCGGCATTTGAGGCCTGCAAATTGCTGCGCGCCGAGGGCAAGGGCGAAGGCGCGAATATCTATATTCTGATGGGCGAGTTGTCGAACCAGGCTGCCGTGCAACGCACCAAGGATTTCGACGATATTCTTGGGATCGACATGTGCAATTTCATGAATGTGGTTGACCGCCAGACGGCCAACTGGTCGCGCGATCAGGCGCAGGACATGATGACCAACTGGCTGTCTTCAGGTGAACCGTTCGACGCGGTGCTGTCCAACAACGACGAAATGGCCATCGGGGCGATTCAGGCCATGAAATCGGCAGGCATTTCCATGGCTGATGTCATTGTCACGGGTGTTGATGCCACCCAGGATGCGCTGGCGGCCATGCAGTCGGGCGATCTGGATGTAACAGTGTTCCAGAACGCTGCAGGGCAGGGGGCTGGCGCGCTTCAGGCGGCGCTTGATCTGGCGGCGGGCAATCCTGTCGCGTCCAAGGTGTATATTCCGTTTGAACTGGTCACACCGCAAAACGTGGCTGATTACCTGAGCGCCAACTGATCGACAACAAGATCGGACCGGCTGACGAGGGGGCGGTGGTGTCGCACCGCCCCGCAATTAAGACCAAGCGCGATGGACGAGGAGGGAAACTGGCATGGCAGAGGCAACAGTGGGTGTCGGAGGGTTGAAATATGACCACCGAAAGCGAAGTCGTCCCCCGGAACTGAATGTCTTTTTGGCACTTGTCCTGATTATCGGTGTGTTCGAGGTGTTGGGCCAAACGCTGCCATATATGAACGGGCAAAGCTTTCTGTTCGACACCCAAGGGCGGTTTTCATCCATTTTCAACGAAGCGCGCTTGCAGATCATCATCTTGCAGGTCGCCATCATCGGCATCATTGCGCTGGGGGTCACACAGGTGATCATCACAGGCGGGATTGATCTGTCTTCGGGCTCGATTGTCGGCGCAACGGCGATGATTGCCATGAGTTTTGCACAGGTCAGCGAGGTGAATGGCAACCCCTTCGCGCGCGCGGTGTTTTTTGAACAGGGCTGGGTTGATTTGCCGGTGTTTGTTCCCGTCATCGTCGGGCTGGCCTGCGGGCTGCTGGCAGGGCTGGTCAACGGCCTTTTGGTGGCTTACACGCGCATCCCGCCTTTTATTGCCACGCTTGGTATGATGGTCGCTGCGCGGGGCGTGGCAAAATGGTGGACCAAGGGGCAGCCAGTTTCCTTTCCGACGGAAAGTTACGCCGCCATCGGTTCTGGCATGATGCCTGTCTACATTTTTCTTGCGCTTGCGGTGCTGTTCTATCTGGTCATGCGCCACACTGTTTATGGCAAGCATACCTACGCCATCGGGTCCAATATTGATGCGGCGCGCATGTCGGGCATCAATGTTCAGCGCCACCTGACACTGGTTTACACCATCGCGGGCGGGTTGGCGGCCATTGCGGCTGTGGTCCTGAGTTCCAAGAACCTGACGGCTCAGGCCGGTATGGGCGTGATGTATGAACTGGACGCCATTGCCATGGCCGTGATCGGGGGCATTTCGCTTCAGGGCGGGCGCGGATCGATTGTTGGCACCTGTCTGGGGGCGTTGATTTTCGGGGTTATCATTTCCGGTTTCACCTATTTGCGGCTGGATGCCTATTATCAGGAAATGGCCAAGGGCGCGATCATCGTGGGTGCCGTCGTTCTGGACCAGTGGCGCCAGCGCCGCGCGGCCCATCGCATGTAAGGGGACGAAAATGAGCGAGTACACACTCGAAACACGCGGTCTGACCAAGCATTATGGCGGTGTGCATGCATTGGAGGACGCGAATTTCACCCTCCGCAAAGGCGAGCATGTTGCCATCATGGGCGATAATGGCGCGGGCAAATCGACATTCGTGCGCCAGATCACCGGGGTAGAACGCCCCACCCGTGGCGAAATCCGGTTCAACGGCGCGAAGGTGGATTTCGCAGGTCCGCTGGACGCGCGGGAAGTCGGCATTGAAGCGGTGTTCCAGACTTTGGCCTTGGCGGACCATCTGGACGTGCCCGACAACCTGTTTCTGGGGCGTGAAAAGACGAAATGGAACTGGCTTGGCCCGTTCCGGCGACTTGATTACAAGGCCATGCATGCCGATACACTGGCCGCACTGGAAAAAACGGGCGTAAAAATCCCGTCCATCCGCAATACCATCCAATATATGTCCGGCGGGCAACGGCAATGCGTGGCCATCGCGCGCACCGCAACCTTCCATTCGAAACTGACCATCATGGATGAACCGACTGCCGCGCTTGGTGTGCAGGAAACCGCGCAGGTGGAAAACATCATCCGCACCCTGAAGGAACAGGGCGAACCGCTGATCCTGATCAGCCATAACATGCGGCAGGTGATGGATTTATGTGACCGGATTGTGGTGTTCCGGCGCGGGCGTATTTGCGCGAACCTGCTTGCGCGTGAGGTGACGGGGGAACAGGTGGTCGCTTATATCACGGGTGCCAAAACCCAGCCTGAATACATGACCGACGGTGTGCTGTGACACCGCGACCCGTAACAAACAGGACGCCATTCGCGTCTTTTCAAAAGGAACACTTATGACACGTTTTGCCGTTCTTGGCGCAGGCCGTATTGGTCAGGTCCATGCCCGCGCGATTGCGCAGGTCGACGGGGCCACGCTTGTTGCCATCGCAGACCCTGTTGCCGCCGCCGCTGACAGTGTGGCCACGAAATATGGCTGCGATATCCGCACCATAGACACTATCGAATCGGCAGATGACGTGGATGCCGTGGTGATTTGCACACCCACCGACACCCATGCCGACCTGATTGAACGTTTCTGCCGTGTGGGCAAGGCGGTCTTTTGCGAAAAACCCGTCGATCTGGATGTGGGGCGCGTGCGCGACTGTCTGAGCGTCGTCGAGGCAACCAAAGGCCGCGTGATGCTGGGCTTCAACCGCCGGTTCGACCCCGATTTTGCCGCGATGAAGGCCGCAATTGACGCAGGCCGCATCGGCAAGGTTGAAATGATCACCATAACCAGCCGCGACCCCGGCGCCCCACCTGCTGACTATATCGCGCGCTCGGGCGGGATATTCCGGGACATGACGATCCATGATTTCGACATGGCCCGCTGGCTGCTGGCCGAGGAGGTTGAAACCGTGATGGCGCAGGCTTCTGTTCTGACGGACCCGCAGATTGGCGACTTGGGCGATTACGACAGCGCAAATGTAATCTTGCGCACCGCCAGCGGCAAACAGGCCATCATCACCAATTCGCGCCGCGCAACCTATGGCTATGACCAGCGCATCGAAGTTCTGGGCGCGGCGGGCATGGTCAGCGCCAGGAACCAGTCAGAAGCGAATATCCAGTTCGCCGATGCCCAAGGCTTCCATGATGCCCCGCTGCTGAATTTCTTTATGACACGCTATACAGCGGCCTATGCGGCAGAAATCACGGCTTTTGTTGCGGCGTTGCGCGATGGAACGCCCATGCCCACCACGGCGCTGGACGGGTTGCGCGCGCTTGAACTGGCTGATGCCGCGCTGCAATCGGCGCAAAGCGGGCAAGCGGTGCAGGTGCCCGCAGCGACGCAAAAGGCCGCATGATGTCATTGGGTGTCGCGCTGATTGGCACAGGGTTCATGGGCAAATGCCATGCGCTGGCGTGGCGCGCGGTCGGGCCTGCTTTTGGCGTGGCCCATCCACGGCTGGAAATCCTGTGCGACGCCACCCAAGCGCAGGCCGATGCATGTGCCGCGCAATTCGGGTTTGCGCGCGCCATGGTCGACTGGCAAGCCGCAATTTGCGATCCGGCTGTTGATGTGGTGTCCATCACCACCCCCAACGGATTGCACCGCCCCATGGCGGACGCGGCCTTGCGCGCGGGCAAGCATGTCTGGCTGGAAAAGCCCATGGCCCTGACGCTGGCAGACGCGCAGGCCATGGCGGATCTGGTAGCCGCCCATCCCGGGCAGGTCACGCTTTTGGGCTATAACTATTTGCGCGCGCCAGCGTTTCAGGCCGCGTGCGCCATGGTGCAGGCAGGCGAAATTGGCACGCCACTGGCGTTTCGCGGTGCCTATGACGAAGATTACTGCGCCGACCCCGCCCTGCCATGGTCATGGCGTATGACGCAGGAAGGGGGCGGGCTGGGCGCGCTTGGGGATCTGGGCTGCCATCTGGTCAGTGTGATGGTGGCGCTTATGGGCGCGGTGTCCGAAGTGACGGCCATGACCCAGATTGCCGTGCCCCAGCGCCCTGCCCCCGATGGCCCCCGCCCGGTCGAGAATGAGGACAGCGCGCTGGCACTGGTCCGTTTCGCCAGTGGCGCGCAGGGGTCCTTTGCCACCAGCCGCGTAGCGCGGGGGCGCAAATGCCGTTTGCAATGGGAAGTGCAGGGAAGTGCAGGAACGCTTGTTTTCGATCAGGAAAACATGAACGAATTATGGGTGCACCGCGCAGGGGATGCCGGTTTCACCCGCCATTTGACCGGCCCTGACCAGCCTGATTTCGCGGCGTTCTGCCCCGCACCGGGGCATAATTTCGGCTTCAATGAACAAAAAGTCATCGAAGCCCGCGACCTGATCCGCGCAATTGACGGCGGCCCGCCCTGCGGCCCTGATTTTGCCCAAGGGCTGGGAATTGAACGGATCATCCACGCCATGGCACGGTCAAACGGCCACCCGATCCGATTGGAGGAAATGACCCATGACCAAACATCTTGACGTTATCACGATTGGGCGCAGTTCGGTGGATTTATACGGCGCCCAGGTTGGCGGTCGGCTGGAAGATATGGGATCGTTTGCCAAGTATATTGGCGGCAGCCCTACGAATATTGCCTGTGGAACGGCGCGGCTGGGGTTGCGGTCTGCAGTAATCACGCGGGTCGGCGATGAGCATATGGGGCGCTTCATCCGTGAACAACTGGCGCGCGAAGGGGTGTGCACCGATGGCGTGGTGACCGACCCTGACCGCCTGACGGCGCTGGTGCTGCTGGGTATCCGCGATAAGGAGCAGTTCCCGCTGATTTTCTACCGCGAGAATTGCGCGGATATGGCACTGTCAGAGGGGGATATAGACGAGGATTTGATCGCCTCGGCCCGTGCGCTGTTGCCCACGGGCACGCATTTGTCCCACCCGCGGACTGAGGCAGCTGTGCTCAAGGCGCTGCGGCTGGCGCGGCAGCACGGGGTCAAGACCGCGCTGGATATCGATTACCGCCCCAACCTGTGGGGGGTGGCTGGGCATGGCGATGGCGAAAGCCGGTTTGTGGAATCGGCGGCGGTGACCGCGAAACTGCAATCGCATTTGCATTTCTTCGACCTGATCGTGGGCACGGAGGAAGAATTCCACATTGCAGGCGGCAGCACCGACACGATTGCGGCGCTGCGCGCAGTCCGCGCGGTGTCGGATGCCACGCTGGTGTGCAAGCGCGGTGCCGCAGGCGCGGTGGCCTTCAGTGGCGCGATCCCTGACAGGCTGGAGGAGGGCGAAAGCGGTCCGGGCTTCCCGATCGAAGTGTTCAATGTGCTGGGCGCGGGGGACGGGTTCTTCTCGGGGCTGATGAAGGGCTGGCTTGATGGGGCGGATTGGCCGACCGCGCTCAAGTACGCCAATGCCTGCGGGGCCTTTGCCGTCTCGCGCCATGGCTGCACACCGGCTTATCCCTCGCTTGCAGAACTGGAATTCTTTCTGAAGCGCGGCGTGCTGCGGCCTGATCTGCGCAATGACGCGGCGCTGGAGCAGATACACTGGTCCACCAACCGCGCGCGCAATCACGGGCCGGATTGGGATGACTACCGCATCTTTGCCTTCGACCACCGCCTGCAACTGGAGGAAATGGCGGGTTACACGCCCGAACGCGGCGCGGCGTTCAAGGAGTTGTGTCTTGAAGCGGCACTGGCGGTTCAGGATGGGCGCGCGGGGTATGGCATCCTGTGCGATGACCGGATCGGGCGGCGGGCGCTGCATGCGGCCTCTGGCACGGGGCTATGGGTCGGGCGGCCTGCGGAATGGCCGGGATCGCGCCCGCTGACGCTGGAACCGGCCCTTGGCCCTGACTGCGGCGGGCTTGCGACCTGGGCGCGCGGCAATGTGGTCAAGGTGCTGTGCTTCTGCCATCCCGATGACGCGGAAAGCCTGTGGGCCGATCAGATCGCAACGGTCAGGCGGCTGTTCACATCCGCGCGCCGCAACGGGCTGGAATTCCTGCTGGAAGTGATCCCGTCCAAGGTCGGCGCGGTCAATGAGCAGACCACCGCGCAGGTGATCGACCGCTTTTACCGCGAGGGTATCTATCCCGACTGGTGGAAGCTGGAGCCGCTGACCACGCGAGCCGCTTGGGCCAATGCGATTGCCGCGATTGAAACGCATGACCGCCACACGCGCGGGATTGTGGTTCTGGGGCTGGACGCGCCAGAGGATGCGCTGGCGGGCAGTTTTGCTACGGCAGCACAATTCCCGTTGGTCAAGGGGTTTGCCGTGGGACGCACGATTTTCGGCGATGTGGCGCGGCGCTGGTTCGCGGGGGAGTGCGATGACGCGCAGGCCGTGGCGGAAATGCGCGCGCGCTATGCGCGGCTGTGCAGCGTTTGGGACAAGGCGCGGTTGCGCGCAGTTGCCGCCGCGTGACAGGGGGCGCTGCCCCCCATCCGCGCAAGCGCGGATTTCCCCCCGGAGTATTTTTGGCAAGATGAAGACTGGAAAGAGGAACAGCATGAGCGGGACAGTTCGATTGACAGCGGCACAGGCGATGGTGCGCTGGCTGGGCGTGCAGATGACGCCGGAGGGGCAGCGGTTCATTCCCGGCATCTGGGCGATTTTTGGACATGGCAATGTCGCCGGTCTGGGCGAGGCGCTGCAGCGCGCGCAGCATGGCGATTTATGCGAGCCCCCCTTTCCGACATGGCGCGGCCAGAATGAGCAGACCATGGCGCATGCCGCGATTGCCTTTGCCAAGGGGCGGGCGCGGCGTCAGGCGATGGCGGTGACGTCCAGCATCGGGCCGGGGGCGACCAATCTGGTGACAGCGGCGGCGCTGGCGCATGTGAACCGCCTGCCGCTGCTGATCATTGCGGGCGATGTCTTTGCCAATCGTCGCCCCGATCCGGTCTTGCAACAGGTCGAGGATTTTGATGATGGCACGGTCAGCGCCAATGATTGTTTCCGCCCTGTTGTGCGGTATTTCGACCGGATCACGCGCCCTGAACAACTTCTGAGCGCCTTGCCGCGCGCGTTGCGGGTGATGACGGACCCTGCCAATTGCGGGCCGGTCTGCCTGAGTTTTTGTCAGGATGTGCAGGCCGAGGCGTATGACTGGCCGGAGGAGTTCTTTGCCCCGCGCATCTGGCATATCCGCCGCCCCGCGCCTGATGCGCGCGAGCTGGAGGAGGTGGCGGGGATGATCGCGCAGGCCAAGCGCCCTGTGATCATCTGCGGTGGTGGGGTGATCTATTCAGGGGCGGAGGCGGCGCTTGGGGATTTTGCCAACCGCCACCGGATTGCCGTGACCGAGACGCAGGCGGGCAAATCCGCGTTGGCGCAGGCGCATGCGATGAATTTCGGTGCGGCGGGGGTGGATGGGTCGGCTGCGGCCAATGCGGCGCTGGCTGCGGCGGATCTGGTGGTGGGCCTTGGCACACGGTTGCAGGATTTCACCACGGGATCGCGGGCATTGTTTGCGCAGGATGCAAAGCTGGTTTCGATCAATATTCATGGCTATGACGCGGCCAAGCATGGCGCGGTCAGTCTGGTGGCGGATGCGCAGGTCGCGCTGGAGGCGCTGTCTGCGCGACTTGGGGACTACCGTGCCAAGCCTGACACGGGCGCGCGGGCCGCATGGTTGGCGGCAGTGGACGGCAAATGCGGCGCCCCGGTTGCAGCGGGCGATTTGCCCGGCGATGCGCAGGTCATCGGCGCAGTGCAGGCGGTGGCAACTGATGCCAGCGTGGCGCTATGTGCTGCGGGCACAATGCCCGGTGCGCTGAAGCTGTTATGGCGCGCCAGCGCGGGCGGCTATCACATGGAATATGGCTATAGCTGCATGGGCTATGAGATTGCGGGCGCGATGGGGCTGAAGCTGGCCCAGCCTGCGCGCGAGGTGCTGTGTTTTGTGGGCGATGGCAGCTATATGATGGCCAATTCCGAACTGGCCACAGCGGTCATGCGGCGCATTCCGTTTACGGTGATCCTGACCGACAATCGCGGCTATGGCTGTATCAACCGGCTGCAACAGGGCACGGGCTGTGTGCCGTTCAACAACATGTATGTGGATTGTCTGGTCGAGGGGCAGCCACAGATTGACTATGTGGCCCATGCTGCCAGCATGGGGGCGCATGCGGTGAAAGCGGGTGATTTGACCGCGCTGCAGGTCGAAATCAAGGCGGCGCGGGGCCGCGACATTCCTACGGTTATTGTGATTGACACCACTGCTGCACAAGGCCCCGGCGACGGGCTGGAGGGGGCGGGCCATTGGTGGGACGTTGCCGTGCCGGAAGTTGGCGGGCCAGAGCGGCTGCGCGACGCGTACGCAAATTACATCACCAATGCCGCCCGCGCGCGGCTGAGCAATTGAGGGCATCCATGATCCGTTTCGGCACCAATCCCATCGCCTGGGCCAATGATGACGACCCCAGCCTTGGCGCGGATATTCCGACTGCGCGCATTCTGCATGAAGCGGGGGAACTGATCGGTTTTGACGGCATCGAGAATGGCCATCGCTGGCCCGAGGACCCCGAGGAATTGCGCGTGCTGCTGGCGGGCCACGGGCTGGCATTTGTGTCGGGCTGGCATTCGATGAACCTGCTGACCCAGTCGGTCGAGGATGAGATTCGTGCCATCCAGCCCCATCTGGAGAAGCTGGCCCATAATGGCTGCAAGGTGGCGATTGTGTGCGAGACGTCGAATTCTGTGCAAGGTTTGGCACAGCCTCTGTCCAGCCGTCCGGTGCTGGATGCTGCGGGCATGCGCGATTTTGGCGCGAAGGTTGAGGGCGTGGCCGCGCATTGTGCAGCACATGGTATCGATCTGGTTTATCACCATCATATGGGAACTGTGGTGCAAAGCCCCGAGGATATTGACGCGTTCATGGCCGCAACCGGGCCGCATACGAAACTGTTGTTTGATGCAGGCCATTGCTGGTTCGGCGGGGGCGACCCGGTTGCAGTGTTGACGCGCCATGTGGACCGCGTGCGCCATGTCCATGCCAAGAATGTGCGCCCGGACGTAAAAGCGCGGGTCGAGGGCGGGGGGCTGTCCTTCATGGACGGCGTGCGCGCGGGTGTGTTCACGGTGCCCGGCGACCAGGACGGCGTAGTGGATTTTGAGCCGCTGCTGGCTGTGCTGGCGCGCCATGGCTATGCTGGCTGGATTGTGATCGAGGCTGAACAGGACCCCGCGATCCGCAACCCGCTGTTGTATCAGACCCTTGGCCTGCACACGCTGCGCAGGCTGGCGGCCAAGACCGGACTGACACCTTCGCAGTGACGCTGGCGGACGTGCAGCCGCTGTGCTGTCGCCCGCTATGGACGTATGGCGGCATTGTCTTCGCCCCCCCCCAAACGCCCCGAAATAAAGGAAACCCCATGTCCCATCTGTTGCGCAAACCCTTCGGCACCCATGGCAAGGTGCATGACATCACCCCGCACTCAGCGGGCTGGCGCTATGTGGGATTCGCCGTGCACCGGTTGCGCGCGGGCGAGGAGGTGGGCGAAGTGACTGGTGCGCGCGAAGTGATTTTGGTCATGGTCGAGGGCAAGGCCGCCATCACCGCCGCCGGGCAGGATTGGGGGACGCTGGGCGCGCGGATGAATGTGTTTGAAAAGACCCCGCCGCATTGCCTGTATGTGCCCAATGGCCATGATTGGCGGGCTGTGGCGCAGACCGACTGCACCATCGCCGTCTGTTCCGCCCCGGGGGTGGGCGGGCACGCGGCGCGGCGCATTGGCCCGGATGGCATTACTCTGACCCAGCGTGGTGAAGGGGCCAATACCCGCTGGATCAACAACATCGCCATGGAGAATGAGGATTTCTGCGACAGCCTGCTGGTGACCGAAGTGTTCACCCCTGCGGGCAACTGGTCCAGCTATCCCAGCCACCGCCATGATGAAGATGATTACCCGCGCATCACCTATCTGGAAGAAACCTATTATCATCGCCTGAACCCCGCCAATGGCTGGGCGCTGCAGCGGGTCTATACTGATGATGGCAGTCTTGATGAAACCATGGCCGTCAAGAACCATGACGTGGCCCTTGTTCCGCGTGGCCACCACCCCTGTGGCGCCCCCCATGGCTTTGAGCTATATTACCTTAACGTCATGGCCGGACCATTGCGCAAATGGCGCTTCGTGCCAGCGCCAGAAGTTGAAACACTGATGTAGGTATCTTCAAAGGACCCCCTGAATGACCAATTACACCCTTACGGTGACCTGTGCGACGGCGCGCGGCATCGTGGCCGCCATTGCCGGATTTCTGGCACAGCAGGGCTGCAATATTACCGACAGTTCGCAATTTGACGACATGGAAACCGGGCGTTTTTTCATGCGCGTCAGTTTTGCCAGTGAAACTGGCGCGGACCTGTCGCAGTTGAACACCCAGTTTGCCCCGATTGGTGAAAAGATGGGCATGGAATTCGCATTTCATGACGATGCGGTGCGCATGAAGGTTATCTTGATGGTGTCGCGTTTCGGGCATTGCCTGAACGACCTTCTGTATCGCTGGCGGATCGGGGCACTGCCCATTGATATTGTGGCGGTGATTTCAAACCACATGGACTATCAGAAGGTCGTGGTGAATCATGACATTCCGTTTCATTGCATTCCCGTGACCAAGGAAAACAAGCCGCAAGCCGAAGCGCGCATCATGGAAGTGGTCGAGGATACGGGCGCCGAACTGATCGTTCTGGCGCGCTACATGCAGGTTCTGTCAGATGCGATGTGTCAGAAAATGTCGGGGCGGATCATCAATATCCATCATTCCTTCCTGCCCAGTTTCAAGGGCGCGAACCCCTATAAACAAGCCTATGAACGTGGGGTAAAGCTGATCGGCGCGACATCGCATTATGTCACCGCCGATCTGGATGAAGGGCCGATCATCGAACAGGATATTGTGCGCGTGACGCATGCCCAGTCGCCCAGTGACTATGTCAGCCTGGGGCGCGATGTGGAAAGTCAGGTTCTGGCCCGTGCCATTCACGCGCATATTCATCGCCGCGTATTCCTGAATGGCAACAAGACAGTGGTGTTTCCAGCCTCGCCGGGGTCGTATGCGTCTGAACGCATGGGCTAGCGCATGTCGCGCCAGGGCGTGTCGCGTTCATTCGCATTCGCGCGGCCCTCTCTAACCTTATGTGTTAGAATGTCGTTTTGTATCAACCGGTTCCCACTTTTGCGCAACATGGTCTAAACTGGGAACCGGTTTTTGCGCATGACATATAAGCGCCCATATGGGGGGCTGTCGCGTGACGGCGACAGGGGCCTATGGGGCGGGATTGGCAGGCGGGGCGCTACCTGCGCAATCGGGCAGTTTTTGACCGTCACGCCATACGGCGCGCAGGTCCAGTTCATCTGACAAAAACACAAGGTCCCCGCGCGCCCCTGCACTGATGCGCCCGCGATCTGTTGCACCGATCAGGTCTGCCGGAACGCGGCTTGCCATAGACAGCGCGCGTTCCGGTGCGACGCCCAGCCGCGCAAGGCAGGCCAGGGACTGCGGCAGCGAAATATCGGCCCCCGCCAAGGTGCCGTCATCCAGCGTCAAACGCCCGCCGGCGCGCAGAATGCGGCGGCCGCCAAGGGTGAATTCACACAGGGTCGTGCCGGCCACGGCCATGGAATCACTGACGATGAACAGATCGTCTTGCGCTTTCATCTGTAGCGCCACCTGCAGGCATTCCGGCGCGACATGCACCCCATCGGCAATAATGCCCGCGGCCAGCGGGCTGGTCAGGGCCGCGCCCACCAGTCCCGGTGCGCGGTTTTGCAAAGGCCCCATGGCATTATACAAATGCGTCACGCAAACAGCGCCCGCCGCATGCGCGGCGCGTGCGGCCGCGCTGCTGCACCCCGAATGCCCAAGGCTGACCACAACCCCGGCGCGGGCCAGCGCGGTAATCTGCGGCAGGGTGACAGCTTCGGGCGCAAGGGTGACCATCAGCGCAGGCAGCTTGCGCGCCGCATCGCATATCAGCGCCAGATCATCATCGCGCATGGGGCGCATAAGGGCTGCGTCGTGCGCCCCCTTGCGCGCGGGGTCCAGATGTGGCCCTTCCAGATGCAGCCCGGCAAACCCCGCCACATTGTCGCGCGCGGCGGCAATCCCCGCGGCGATGACCCGTTGCGTGGTTTCAGGGGTGTCGGTAATCAAGGTGGGCAGGATCGCGCAGGCCCCCAGCCGCGCATGGGTCGCACAAATATGTGCCAGTTGCGCAGCGTCCGTGTCGGCCCCCACCATGACGCCGCCCCCGCCATTGACCTGCACATCCACCAGACCGGGCGCCAGAATGCCTGCGCCCAGATCATGGGGGGGCGCAGGCAGGGGGTCGCCCATGAAATGCAAACCCGCAATGCGGCCATCCGCCGACAAGCTGACGGCCGCATGCGCATGCATGTGCGTTCCGTCAAAAACACGGGCGGCTTTCAGAACCTGCATCATCAGACTGTCTCGGTTACTTTGCGCAAATGGCGTGGGGTGTCGGGGGTTAGCCCGCGCCTGCGCGCCAACGCTTCTATGAACGCATAGAAGGACACGACCCGCAACAGTGGATCGACCAGCGGGTGCAGCGGCGGCGCCACGGGCAGGGCAACCAGTTCGGACACATCGCCGGTTACGAATACATCTGCGCCTTGCTGGTGCAGCTTTTGCGCAGTTGCGGTGAAGCTTGCGCGCGCCGCATCTTCGCAGATCATCCCCAGCACTGGAAAGCCGCGTTCGACCAGCGCGGCGGGGCCATGCAGCACCTCGGCGGCGGAATAGGCTTCGGCATGGATGGCCGATGTTTCCTTGAATTTCAGCGCCATTTCGCTGGCGATGGCATAGCCTGCGCCGCGCCCCAGCACAAACAGCGCAGGCGCGCGCACCAGCCTGTCTGACAGCGCGCCCCAATCGCATGCCAGCGCCTGTTCGCAGGCGTCCGGCAGGGCCGCCAGCGCGCGCGACAATGCGCTGTCATCGTGCCATGCCGCCAGCAGTGCCAGCCCGCCCACCACCGAGGTGACGAAGCTTTTGGTGGCCGCAACGCTGCGTTCCGGTCCGCAATGCAGCGGCAGACAGAAATTGCTTTCATGCGCAAGGGCGCTGTCGGGGTTATTGGTCAGCGACACGGCAATCGCGCCAGACTCGCGTGCGGCGCGTGTCATGGCCACAATGTCAGGGCTTTGGCCGGATTGTGAGATGGACAAAGCCATTGTGCGCGGCAGCCGCAATTTCGCATGATAGACCGACGCCACCGACGGCCCGACCGACGCCACGGGAATACCCGCCAGTATTTCACAAGCGTACTTGAAGTAACTTGCCGCATGGTCCGATGATCCACGCGCCACAGTGATGACCAGTTGCGGGTCAAACTGGCGCAGTCTGGTTGCAATTGCGTCCAGGCCCGCCGCGTTCTGGTCAAGGCAGGCCGCGACGCTTGACGGGATTTGCGCAATCTCCTGTGCCATCAGGGTGTTGGTCATGAGGATGTTTCCTTATGTGCTGCGCCATGGCGTGCTTGCCATATTGCGCCATCAAGTGCGGTTCCTTTGGGGGCTACGCGGTGCAGATTTGCCCCGCCTTGCGCGACAATCCGGTCCAGCAATATTGGCCCCAGCCCCCCGGTGGGGGCCACGGGTATATGCGGCGCGCCCGCCTGCAAATGGCGGATTGCGCGCATCAAATACCCGCACCCCCGATCAAGGATTGCGCCCGCCACCGGACAATGGGCGCGGTCATGGTCCAGCACCCGCGGCGCAAGGGCCGCGTAATCGGACGGGCGCGCAGTGCCTGCAAACCCGATCAGGTTCGACAGAGCGCCAAACTGGTGCCAGATGTCCCCGACCAGCGGGCCATCTGGGCCAACCCCGTCATGGGCCTGCAGTGCATGGCGCAGCGCTTCACGCCCGATCCATGCGCCGCTGCCTTCATCGCCCAGCATAAACCCGTATCCGCCCAGCCGATGCATGCGCCCTGCGCGTTGACATGCCAGCACCGACCCCGTTCCCACGGCCAGCACAATGCCGTCATCATGGGCAAATGCGCCTTTCAGCGAAATGTCTATGTCACCCGAAACGCTTAGGTGGGGATAGGGCAGGGCGTGTTTCAGGCGGTGTGCTGCGCCTGATTCACTGGCCCCCGCCAGCCCCAGCACGATGTGCGCCCGCAGCTTTTCCCCTTGCGCGCACATGGCCTGCGCATCAGCATAGACGCGCGCCAACACAGTGGACACTTCCTGCAATGCCCCGTCGGGGTTGCTGAAAACATTTGCTGCGCCGCCTGTGGCCACGGGCGTGCGGCGTCCATCTTCCAGTTCCGCCTGCGCGCGGCAGCCTGTGCCGCCGCCATCCAGTCCAATGAAGATGCGCATTCTGATCCTCCTGCAGGGATATAATACCAAAAGAATACCATATGAAAAGTGGTTTCTTGATATGGTGGGGCGCTTTTGTTGGGCTATGATGGGGGATGTGAACATTAATTTCTTATTTTTAATACATGAAAACATTGAATTTCTGGTGGCTTCAGGTTTGCGCGTGGCTGTAACTGCGCCTGTTAAGCAAGAATTTTCTAGACAAATGGTATTGTTTTGGTTCTATTCAGACAAGGGGACGCCCAAAGAAACGGATCTTCGGTCCGGCATGCTGCCCCTGCTGCAACAAGGAGGACTGCCATGACCCTACGTCGAAACCTGATCCTGACAACTGCCCTTGCGCTTTGCGCGACAGGCGCCGCCGCGCAGGATGTGACGCTGACCATCGAAAGCTGGCGCAATGACGACATCACCATCTGGCGCAACCAGATCATCCCGGCATTTGAGGCCGCGCATGACGGCATCAAGCTGGATTTTCAGCCAATGGCCCCCGCACAGTATAATTCTGCGTTGAATTCCAAACTTGATGCGGGCACCGCAGGCGATATCATCACCTGTCGCGCCTTTGACGCATCGCTGCAATTGTTCGAGCGTGGCCAGCTGGCCGATCTGACCGATCTGGACGGTATGGCCAATTATTCTGACGTCGCGCGATCGGCATGGTCCACTGATGACGGCAGCCAGACCTTCTGCGTGCCTGTGGCATCGGTTATTCACGGCTTTATCTATAACGTCGATATTTTCAACGAACTGGGCCTTGAAGTGCCCACAACCGAAGAAGAATTCTTCGCGGTGCTGGACGCGATTGAGGCCGATGGCAGCTATATTCCCATGGCTATGGGCATCAATGACCAATGGGAAGCCGCGACCATGGGTTTTGCCAATATCGGGGTGAATTACTGGCGCGGCGAAGACGGGCGCGCGGCGTTGATTGCAGGCGAAAGCCGCCTGACAGATGAAGAATGGGTCGCCCCGTTCCGCCAGTTGGCGCGTTGGTCCGGTTATCTGGGCCGCGGGTTTGAATCCCAAAGCTACCCTGACAGCCAGAACCTGTTCACACTGGGGCGTGCAGCGATCTATCCGTCCGGGTCGTGGGAAATTGCGGGGTTCCGTGAACAGGCCGATTTTGAAATGGGCGCCTTCCCGCCGCCAGTGCCCGCAGGCGCGGACGGGTGCTATATTTCCGACCATACTGACATGGGCATTGGTCTGAATGCGGCATCGCCCAATCAGGACGCGGGCCGCGTGTTTCTGGAATGGCTGAGCAGTGCGGATTTTGCCAACCTGTTCGCAAATGCGGTTCCCGGCTTCTTCCCGCTATCCTCGGCACAGGTGACACTGGAAGACCCGCTGGCGCAAGACTTCCTTGGCTGGCGCGAACAATGCGAAAGCACGATTCGCCCCTTCCACCAGATTGTGTCACGCGGCACGCCGAACCTGTCGAACGAAAGCTGGACAGCCTCGGCAAACGTGATGCGCGGGACATGGACACCGGAAGAAGCGGGCGAAGCGCTGCAAGCGGGCCTGTCATCGTGGTATGAACCGCATCAGTAAGTGCATTTGCGGCCCCTGATCTGATCGGGGGCCGTGCCATTCCCGACACTATCGGAGGGTTCCATGCCCCAACCCAGCCGCGCCGCGCCGCGCCGCCCGATCCGTTGGCATATTGCCGTGTTTCTGGCCCCTGCCGTGCTGATCTATACTGCGATCATGATCATCCCGCTATTTGGCACGCTGAACCTGTCGCTGTTCACGCGTGGCGAAGGGGGGACGCGCGAATTCGTGGGGCTGGCCAATTTTGTCACGCTGTTTGGTGACCCGCGCTGGTCCGGGGCGTTCTGGAACGCGACATGGAACAACCTGTGGTTTTTCATTATTCACATGCTGGTGCAAAACCCCATTGGCATTGCGCTGGCGGCAATCCTGTCCACACCGCGCCTGCGGTTTGCGGCCTTCTACCGCACGGCAATTTTCATTCCCGCTATCTTAAGTTTCGTGATCGTGGGGTTTGTGTGGAAACTGATCCTGTCGCCGCTATGGGGGGTGGCACCCAATTTCATGGATGTGTTGGGCATTGGTGAGTGGTTCGCGCCATGGCTGGGGTTGGAACGCTCTGCCCTGACCACGCTGGCGCTGATATCGGTCTGGCAGTTCGTGGGCATCCCCCTGATGCTGATCTATGCGGCACTTCTGTCGATCCCGGATGAAGTGCTGGAAGCCGCCGAAATGGACGGGATTACGGGCGCGTCGCAATTCTGGAAGATCAAGCTGCCGCTGATCCTGCCCACGATCGGGATCATCTCAATCCTGACATTCGTGGGCAATTTCAACGCGTTTGACCTGATCTATGTCACCCAAGGGGCGCTTGCGGGGCCGAATTACGCAACCGATATTCTGGGCAGTTTCCTGTTTCGCACCTTCTTCGGGTTCCAGTTGCAACTGGGTGATCCGCATATGGGCGCGACTGTGGCCACGGTGATGTTCTTTATCATTCTGGCGGGGGTGTCGCTGTATCTGTTCGGCATTCAGACGCGGCTGCGCCGCTATCAGTTCTAGGGGGGTATGATGTCTGCACGCGCCAATATCCTGCGCAGTTCCGCCGCCCATGCGATACTTATCGCCTATACGGTTCTTGCGCTGTATCCGGTGGTGCTGATTGTCATCAACTCGATGAAGTCACGCCGTGCCATTTTCAATGACCCGCTGGCCTTGCCCACGCGCGACACCTTCGATCTGGTGGGGTTCCATACGGTGCTGGAGCAGGGAAATTTCCTGCTGTATTTCCAGAACTCCATGATTGTGACGGTGGCATCGCTGTTTTTCGCGCTGCTGTTCGGGGCCATGGCTGCGTTTGCGTTGGCCGAATACCGCTTTCGCGGCAATCTGCTGATGGGGCTGTATCTGGCGCTGGGCATCATGATTCCCATCCGGCTGGGCACCGTGGCCATTCTGGAGCTGATGGTGGCGGCCAATCTGGTCAATACGCATTGGGCGCTGATCCTTGTCTATACAGCAAACGGGTTGCCGCTGGCGGTGTTCATCCTGTCGGAATTCATGCGGCAGGTGTCGGATGATCTGAAAAATGCCGCGCGCATTGACGGGCTTAGTGAATACCGCATCTTCTTTACCATCGCGCTGCCACTGGTGCGCCCGGCAATGGCCACTGTGGCCGTGTTCACGATGATCCCCATCTGGAATGATCTGTGGTTCCCGTTGATCCTGGCCCCCGGCGAAGCCACCAAGACGCTGACACTGGGCAGCCAGATATTTCTGGGCCAGTATGTCACCAACTGGAACGCGGTTCTGGCGGCGCTGACGCTGGCAATCTTTCCGGTGGTGGTGCTGTATCTGATCTTCTCGCGTCAATTGATCCGGGGCATTACCAAGGGGGCCGTGAAATGATCCGTGTTCTGGTGGTGGGGTTGGGCCAGATGGGGCTTAGCCATGCGCTGGCCTATGCCAAACTGCCCGAATTTCAGGTGGTGGGGTTGGTCAACAGGTCAGCCGTGGCCCTGCCGGACGCGCTGGCACATCTGGACCTTGACCACGATTTTGACGCAGCGCTGGCACAGTTGCAACCTGATATGGTGGCCATCGCCACCTATTCCGACAGCCATGCCGCGCTTGCCATCAAGGCCATGAAGGCGGGCGCGCATGTGTTTGTTGAAAAACCGCTGGCCACCACTGTGGCCGAGTGTCAGGCCGTGGCCGATACGGCCGCGCGAACGGGGCGCAAGCTGATGGTGGGCCATATCCTGCGCCATCATCCGACATGGGTTGCGCTGATTGATGCGGCGCGCGCCATGGGGCCGCCCTATGTGTTCCGGCTGAACCTGAACCAACGCTCAACCGGGCCAGCATGGGATATTCACAAGGCGCTGATGCAATCCACGCCGCCCATTGTGGATTGTGGCGTGCATTATGTGGATGTCATGTGCCAGATCACCGATGCCGCCCCCGTGGAAGTGCGCGGGATGGGCCTGCGCCTGTCGGATGAAATTGCGCCCGATATGTATAATTACGGGCATTTTCAGGTGATCTTCGCAGACGGGTCTTGCGGGTGGTATGAAGCGGGCTGGGGTCCGATGATGTCGGAAACCGCGCATTTCGTCAAAGATGTGATTTCCCCCCAAGGGGCGGTGTCCCTGCGCGCGCCCCAAGGCGTGGGGTCCGCCGATGTGGAAGGGCACACCGCCGCCGACCACCTGATCCTTGCGCCCAAGGGGCAGGATGAAACGGTCCGAAGGTTTGAACACAGCCCCGGCCATCAGGGGTTGTGCGATTTGCAAGCCGCAGCCATGGCGCGCGCCATTGCGGACGATCACGACCTGACGCGACACGTCAACGATGCCGTGCGCGCTGTCGCCGTCTGTCTGGCCGCTGATGAAAGCGTGCGCACCGGCCAGTCCGTGCGCATCCAATGAACAGTATAGGGAGGGCCTGATGGGCAATCTTACACTTGAAAAAGTCTGCAAGTCCTTCGGCACGGTCGATGTGATCCGCGATGTTGACCTAAGCGTGAATGACGGGGAATTCTGCGTCTTTGTCGGCCCGTCCGGCTGTGGCAAATCCACGCTTTTGCGCATGATTGCGGGATTGGAAGATATCACATCGGGGAATGTGTGCATTGACGGGGCGGTGGTCAACACAGTGCCCCCGTCCAAGCGTGAAATCGCCATGGTGTTTCAATCTTACGCGCTTTATCCGCATCTGAATGTGCGCGACAATATGGGGCTGGGCCTGAAACAGGCGGGCCACCCGCGCGCGCAGATCACGCAAACTGTGGACCGCGCCGCACGAATGCTGGATCTGGACGCCTATCTGAACCGCCGCCCTGCGGAATTGTCGGGCGGGCAGCGCCAGCGCGTGGCCATTGGCCGCGCCATTGTGCGCAAGCCCAAGCTGTTCTTGTTTGACGAACCGTTGTCCAATCTGGATGCGGCGCTGCGCGTGCAGACCCGCATTGAAATTGCCAATCTGCACCGCGAACTGGGCGCGACCATGATTTATGTCACCCATGATCAGGTCGAGGCCATGACCCTGGCCGACCGGATAGTGGTCTTGCGCGACGGGCGCATCGAACAGGTGGGCGCCCCCATGGAATTGTATAACAACCCTGCCAATGAATTTGTCGCGGGCTTCATCGGGTCGCCCAAAATGAACTTTCTGGATGCGCCCGCGCTGGGTGCGGCGGGCAAGACCGTTGGTATTCGCCCCGAACACCTGACCCTGTCACGCGATGCAGGCATGATCGAAGGGCGCATCAGCCATGTGGAACAACTGGGCGGTGAAACACTGATTTACCTGCGCGCTGACCCGCACGGGTTGATCACTGTGCGCCTGTTTGGTGAACACGCAGCCGAAGTGAATGAGCGCGCGTTTGTCACCCCCGACATGGCCCGCGCGTTCCATTTCGGCGCGGATGGACAGCGCCTGAGCATATGATACACCCGCAAAACTGACATAAAGGCCCTTGCGCATGACCGAATTTTCCGACCCCCGCTACCGTGATCTGGACCGCTGGGACAGCCTGACCGCCCTGCGCACCATCTGGGAAAGCCAGATGGCAGCACTTGCCAGCATTGGCCCGGCGCTGCCCGCGCTGGCGGCGCTGGTCGAAGCGGCCTTGCCGCGTCTGCGCGCTGGCGGGCGGCTGGTTTATGCGGGCGCGGGCACGTCCATTCGCATTGCCGTGCAGGATGGCACCGAACTTGGCCCGACCTTCAACTGGCCTGACGCGCGCACGCATTATCTGATTGCGGGCGGTGAAGCGGCGCTGAAACTGGGCATTGAAGGCGCGGAAGATGACGCCGCGGATGCCCGCGCACAGGTGGCGCGCGCAGGCATTGGCGCGCATGATGTGGTCATTGGCCTTGCCGCCAGCGGGCGCACCCCGTTTACAGTGGCCGCGATTGTGGCGGCGCGTGCAGCAGGCGCGCTGACAGTGGGGATTGCGTGTAATGGTGCAACCCCCCTGCTGGACGCGGCGGAACACGCCATCACAACCGAAACCGGCGCCGAAGTGGTCGCAGGGTCCACCCGCATGAAGGCCGGCACAGCCCAAAAGGTGGTTCTGAACATGATTTCCACGCAAATCATGGTGCGGCTGGGGCATGTGCATGACGGGCTTATGGTCGACATGCGGCCCCAGAACATCAAGCTGCGGGGGCGTGCGCAAGCCATGGTGCAGCGCATTGCAGATGTGCCCGCGCAAACAGCCACAACCGCGCTGGAGAAGTGCGGCTGGCGGGTAAAACCGGCGGTGCTGGTCGCCATGGGTGCAACCCCCGCCAGCGCCGATGCCGCGCTTGACCGCGCAGGTGGCATATTGCGCGATGCCATGGCCGCGCTATGACGCTGCGCCACGAACTGCTTGCATCGCGTGCAAAAGATACGCCAATCTATGTCCGGCTGGCCGCAATTCTGCGCGAGAAGGTCCAGCAAGGGGAATTTGCAGTGGGCGACGCGCTGCCATCTGAACGTGATATTGCCGAACGCATGGCCGTGTCGCGCGTCACAGTGCGCAAGGCCATCGACCTGTTGATGCGCGAAGGCGTGCTGTCACGCAAACACGGGTCGGGCACCTATATTGCGCCGCGCATTGAACAACCGTCATCGCTGCTGGCCGGGTTTTCCGAAGATTTGCGCAGGCGCGGGTTGGTGGCCGGGTCTGTCTGGCTGGAAAAATCGACCGACACCGCATCCCCCGATGAAGTGATTGCCTTCGGGCTGGCCGTGAATGCGCGCGTCAAACGGTTCCGGCGCATTCGCACCGCCAATGGCGAACCGCTGGCGCTGGAACATGCCATTGTCCCCGAGATTTACCTGCCCGATCATGACAGCGTGGACAATTCCCTGTATGCCGCCCTTGATGCGGTGGGAAACAAGCCTGTCACCGGGCTTCAACGTGTCACCGCGTCGCTTGCATCTGACGATGAAGCGCATAACCTGGGCGTGCCCACTGGTGCGGCAGTGTTACGGATCGAACGGCGCGGCTATCTGGCAGATGGCACGATGATCGAACTGACGCGCTCTGCCTATCGCGGGGACCGCTATGATTTCGTCAGCGAATTGCGCGAAATCTGACGTTGCCCCATGGACCCTGGCCCTGACGGCCTGCCTGTGACCTGCCCTTCGCAAAGTGCCATGTTTCGTGTTGGGGGCTTGTCGGCTGCGAAGTTTTGAATTAGCTCTGTCACTCATAACCGTTGGGGTGCCTTGCTTGCAGGGCTGAGAGGCGCAGCGCCAACCCATCGAACCTGATCCGGATTATACCGGCGTAGGGAACGGTGCGCAAAAAGGGCTATGACAGGCCCGCATTCCGTCCCCTGACGTTGGTATCCACAACGAAAGGAGGCGCGCTTGATCCCCATAGCCTTGACCATAGCAGGTTCGGATTCCGGCGGCGGTGCCGGTATTCAGGCGGATTTGAAGACATTTTCCGCGCTGGGTGTCTATGGCGCGTCGGTCATCACGGCATTGACGGCGCAGAACACGCGCGCGGTCACCATGGTGGACCCCGCCAGCCCCGGCATGATTGCGGCACAAATGCAGGCGGTGTTCGATGATCTGGACGTGCGCGCCGTCAAGCTGGGCATGCTGGGCGATGCAACTGCCATCTCCACAGTGGCCGAAGGGTTGCACGGGTGCACCGTGCCGGTTGTTCTGGACCCTGTGATGGTTGCGAAATCCGGTGACAGGTTGCTGCCAGCGGATGCACTGGTGGCCTTGCGCCGCGACATCGTGCCGCTTGCCCATGTGCTGACCCCGAACCTGCCGGAAGCTGCGGATTTGCTGGGCATCGCCCCCGCGCAGTCCGAAGCGCAGATGCTGGAACAGGCGCAGGCCCTGCGCGACATGGGCGCACGGGCTGTGTTGATGAAGGGCGGGCATGGGCAGGGTGCCGATTGCGTGGATCTGCTGGTTGAGGCCAGTGGGGTTACCCGCCTGACCGCGCCGCGCCGCGCCACGAAAAACACCCATGGCACCGGCTGCACCCTGTCGGCCGCAATTGCGGCGGGGCTGGCGCAGGGCATGGCGCTGGGCGCGGCCGTGGCGCGCGCGCATGCCTATTTGCAAGGCGCGATTGCGCATGCGGATGCGCTGGGCGTGGGGTCGGGCCATGGGCCGGTGCATCATTTTCACGGGGTTTGGCGAAATGACTGATGTCACCATTATCGGGGCTGGTGTTGCCGGACTTTGGGCCGCTTGGGCATTGTGCAAGGCCGGTGTGGGCGTGCGTGTGATCGACCGCAACGGTGCGCCCGGCCCACATGGGTGTTCGTGGTGGGCAGGGGGCATGCTGGCCCCGTTTTGCGAAGGCGCGGTGGCCGAAGCGCCTGTTGTCGCGCATGGCGCGACTGCTGCCGCCCACTGGGCGAAGGTGACAAACGTAACCTATCGCGGGTCGCTTGTTGTTGCGCTGGACCGCGACAAGGGCGAACTGGCACGTTTTGCCCGCCGCACCAGCGGGCATGAATGGGTCAGGGACGGGCTGGCCACGCTGGAACCTGATTTGACCGGCCCCACACAGGCGCTGTTCTTTGGCGCTGAGGCCCATCTGGACCCGCGCGCGGCCCTTGCTGATCTGGTGGCGGCATTGCGCGCGCGCGGGGTGCATATTGAACATGCCACGGCCACGCCCGATGACATACCCGGCCCGGTGATTGATGCGCGCGGCATGGCCAGCCCTGTGCCGGGGCTGCGCGGGGTGCGCGGCGAAATGGTGGTGTTGCGCGCGCCCGATATTGCGCTGACACGCCCTGTGCGCCTGCTGCATCCGCGCCACCCGCTATACATCGTGCCGCGTGCGAATGGCGTCTATATGCTGGGCGCAACCCAGATCGAAAGCGCGGACCGGCGCGGAATTTCGGCGCGGTCCACGCTGGAATTACTGTCGGCGGCCTATGCGCTGGACCCGCGCTTTGCCGAGGCCGAGGTGCTGGAAACCGGTGCGGATTTGCGCCCGGCCTTTGCTGATAATGTGCCGCGCGTGGTCCGACAGGGGCGGGTTTTGCACCTGAACGGGTTGTTCCGGCACGGCTATCTGATGGCGCCTGCACTGGCACAGCAGGCTGCGGATTTCCTGACCCATGGCATCAAGGGGGATTTGTTCCATGAAGATTGAAGTGAATGGCGAGATGCACCAGATTTCAGCCGCAACTGTCGATGATGCATTGGCAGAACTGGGCTGGGCGGACGCGCGCGTGGCCACGGCGCTGAATGGGGAATTCCTGCCCAAAGCCGCCCGCGCCACAACAAACCTGACCAACGGGGACCGGCTGGAAGTGCTGGCCCCCATGCAAGGCGGCTAGGGCATGGCGCAGACGAACTGCATAAAGGATTGCGATGATGCATGATTTCTACGGCGTGAAGCTGGACAGCCCCTTGATGCTGGGCACGGCGCAATACCCGTCCCCTGCCATTTTGGAAGCCGCGTTTCGCGCGTCCGGCGCATCTGTGGCCACTGTGTCGCTGCGCCGCGAAAGCGGGCAGGGTCAGGCGTTTTGGGACATTATCCGCGGGCTGGGTGTGCATGTGCTGCCCAATACCGCAGGCTGCCACAGCGCGCGCGAAGCCGTCACCACGGCCCAAATGGCGCGGGAAGTGTTTGAAACCAACTGGATCAAGCTGGAAGTCATCGGCAATGCCGACACGTTGCAACCTGACCCGTTCGGATTGCTGAATGCGGCCGAAACGCTGGCCGCTGACGGGTTCGAGGTGTTTCCCTACATGACCGAAGATCAGGTTCTGGCGCAGCGTCTGGTTGATGCGGGCTGCAAGGTGCTGATGCCTTGGGGTGCGCCCATCGGGTCCGGTCTGGGGTTGAACAACCGTTACGGGCTGAAAACCCTGCGCGCGGCGTTTCCCGACATTCCCATGGTTATTGACGCGGGCCTTGGCCTGCCCAGCCATGCAGCGGCGGCCATGGAGTTGGGGTTTGACGCGGTCTTGCTGAACACTGCCGTGGCGCAAGCGGGGGACCCTGTGGCGATGGCGCGCGCCTTTGGCATGGCGGCCAGCGCGGGTGCCTTGGCCCGCACCGCTGACCCGATGGAACCGCGCGACATGGCCGCGCCGTCAACCCCGCTGATTGGAAAGGCTTGGTTATGACCCTACCACGTTTTTATCCTGTGTTTGAGTCTGTGGACTGGCTGGCCCGCGCCCTGCCGCTGGGGGTGAAGCTGGTGCAGCTGCGCATCAAGGACCGCGACCCCGATGCGCTGCGTCTGGACATTCGCGCCGGGCTGGCACTGGCGCGCCAGCATGATGCCGCGTTGGTTGTGAATGATTACTGGCAACTGGCGATTGAGGAAGGCGCGGATTGGTTGCATCTGGGGCAGGAAGATCTGGACAGTGCCGATATGGCCGCCATAAGGCGCGCGGGGCTGCGTGTGGGCATTTCCACCCATGACCATGCCGAACTTGACCGCGCCTTGGCGCTTGCGCCCGATTATATTGCGCTTGGGCCGGTCTATCCGACGATCCTGAAGCAGATGAAATGGCACCAGCAAGGGCTGGAGCGCGTCACCGAATGGAAGCGGCTTGTGGGCGACATACCGCTATGTGCGATTGGGGGCATGTCCGTTGACCGCGCGCAAGGGGCGTTTGCCGCAGGGGCTGATATTGTCGCGGCTGTCACCGACATTACCCTGAACCCCAACCCCGAAGGGCGCATGCGTGACTGGCTGGCGGTCTGCGCATGACCCGCTATGCCCGCCAGATGATCTTGCCTGAAATTGGCGCGGATGGGCAGGCGCGGCTGGCGCGGGCGCATGTGCTGATCGTGGGGGCAGGGGGGTTGGGCGTTCCGGTGCTGCAATACCTTGCGGGGGCGGGCGTTGAGCATATCACCTTGGTGGATGGTGACCATGTGGAAATTGGCAATCTGCACCGCCAGCCCCTGTATCGCATGGAGCAGCTGGGCCAACCCAAAGCGCAGGCCGCCGCCGGGGCCATATCGGCGCTGAACCCCGATGTGGTGATAAGTGCGCATGTCGCATGGCTGGACCCCGCGAACGCGCCCGACTGGGTGGCGGCGGCCGATCTGGTGCTGGATTGCGCCGATACATTCGCCGCCAGCCTGACATTGTCCGACATCTGCCGCGACACGGGCACACCGCTGATCACGGCCAGCGCGCTTGCGCAGTCGGGCTATGTGGCGGGGTGTTGCGGTGACGCGCCCAGTCTGCGCGCCATTTTCCCCGATCTGCCACAGCGCGGGGCAACCTGCGCCACAGCGGGGGTCATGGGGCCGGTTGTGGGCGCGATTGGCGCTATTCAGGCGCAAATGGCGCTGTCTGTGCTATTGGGCCTGACGCCCAGCCCCTTGGGCCAGCTGATAAGCCTTGATGCGGCGCGCTGGCGTATGGGGGGCTTCCGGTTTGACCGCGCGCCTGAACCCGACGCGCCTTTGCCCTTCATTGCCCGCAGCCAGACGCGCGCGGAGGATGTGCTGATTGACCTGCGCGCGGAAGCGCCCCCCTTCAGCCCCGCTGCGCGCCATATCCTGCCCGAGAATATTACCACCCTTGCCCCGCCTGCGGGCCGCCGCGTGGTGCTGGCCTGTGCCACGGGGTTGCGTGCCCATAATGCGGGGCAGGTGCTGCAGGCCCACTGGCCGGGGCAAATCGCGCTTCTGGCGCTGACAGAATGACATCATGAAAGGATATTCCATGAAATACCCGTTTGCCGCGCTGGCCCTTGTTGCCACCACCGCCCTGCCCGCTGCGGCCCAAGACCGTCTTAGCGTGATGCTGGACTGGTTCGTGAACCCCGACCACGCGCCCATTATCCTTGCGCAGGAACTGGGCTATTTCGCCGATGCCGGGCTGGAGGTGGAGACTGTCACCCCATCCGACCCCAACGACCCGCCGCGCATGGTGGCGGCGGGCCGTGTGGATCTGGCTGTGTCCTACCAGCCGCAATTGCACCTTAGTCGGCATAACGACCTGCCCTTGCGCCGCGTGGGCACGTTGATTTCCACACCGCTGACCTGCCTTGTGGTGCTGGCCGACGGTCCGGTGCAGGACATGTCAGACCTGCGCGGCGGCAAGGTGGGGTTCGCCGTGGCGGGCGTGCAGGAAGTGATGCTGGACGCGATGCTGGCCCATAACGGCATGGAACCGGGTGATGTGGAACAGATCAATATCGGCTGGTCCATCTCGCCTGCGCTGATGTCGGGGCAGGTGGATGGCGTCATTGGTGCATTCCGCAATTTCGAATTGAACCAGCTTCAGATCGAAGGGACCGAAGGGCGCTGTTTCTACCCCGAAGCCGAAGGCATACCCGCCTATGACGAATTGATCTATGTCGCCAATCCCGACCGGATGGATGCACAGCTTATTGCGCGTTTTCTGGATGCGACTGAACGCGCGACAGGGTTCATCCTGAACAACCCTGATCAGGCATGGGACATATTCTCGGCCACAGCCCCTGAATTGCAGACCGAACTGAACACCCGCGCATGGGGCGACACATGGCCGCGCTTTGCCACCCGCCCCGCCGCGCTGGATGCAGGCCGCTACGCCCGGTTTGAAGCGTTCCTTGCGCAGCGCGGCGCAACAGCGGGGGGCCTGTCCGTCAGTGAATTGGCCGTTGATGTCACCGCAGGGGGCGAGGAATGACTGCGCCCCAGTATGGCCGCGCCTTTGCCCTGTGGCGCGATCACGCGCCGCAATGGTGCGCCTATACGCATCATCCATTTGTCGAGGGGGTGCGTCAGGGCACATTGCCGCAGGAAAATTTCCTGCATTACCTGCGACAGGATTATGTGTTCCTGACCCATTTTGCCCGCGCCTGGGCCTTGGCGGCGGTCAAGGCGGGCACCTTGTCGGAAATGCGTGCCGCATCAGCCACGGTGCATGCGCTTGTGCATCATGAAATGCCCCTGCATCTGGACATCTGCGCGCGCGAAGGAATTGACGCTGCCGCATTGGAAGCCACCATCGAAGCGCCCGCCAATCTGGCTTATACCCGCTATGTGCTGGAAGCGGGGTATTCGGGTGATTTTCTGGACCTGATGGCCGCGCTTGCGCCCTGTGTGCTGGGCTATGGCGAGATTGGCGTGCGGCTGGCAGGCAGTGGCGGGCCATATGCGCAGTGGATCGAAACCTATGCCGGGGCAGAATATCAGGGCCTGTGCGGTGATATTGGCGCGCTGATTGATGATGCGCTTGTCCACCGCCTTGGCGCGCACTGGCACAGCCTGCCCCGTGCCGCCCATCTGGCACAACGGTTCGCAACGGCCACGGCGCTGGAAGTGGGCTTTTGGGATATGGGGCTTGCAGGGCCATGAAGGCGCCTGCCCTGCATATCAGCGGTGATCTGTGGCTGGGGCAGGTTGCGTTGGTCCGCAACCTTGGGCTGGATTTCCCTGCAGGGCAGTGGTCGTGCCTGCTGGGGCCGTCAGGCGTGGGCAAATCCACGCTGGGGCGATTGATCGCGGGGCTGGCGGGGCCGTTTCAGCTGCAAGGGCACTGCCGCGCCAGTGATGCGCGGCCCCTGAACGGTCGGGTGGCGATGATGGCGCAGGACGGTCAGCTTCTGCCATGGGCCAGTGTGCTGCACAATGTCACCATTGGCGCGCGGCTGCGTGGGCAGGTGCCTGACACGGCGCGCGCGCGGGCGCTGCTGGATGAGCTGGGGCTGGGCGCGCTGGCGACCCGCCGCCCGGCCACCTTGTCGGGCGGGCAGCGCCAGCGCGTGGCCCTTGCCCGCACCTTGATCGAGGATTGCCCTGTCGTGGTGCTGGATGAACCGTTTTCGGCGCTGGACGCCGCAACACGGCTGGCCATGCAGGATCTGGCGGCGCGGATGTTGACGGGGCGCACAGTCGTGCTGATTACCCATGACCCGCTGGAAGCGGTGCGTCTGGCAGACCGGGCGTGGTTGCTGTTGCCTGACGGGGCAGAAACACTGGATCTGCCTGCACCCAGCCCGCCGCGCAGTTATCGTGATGAGACAACACTGGCGATGCAGGCGCGGCTGCTGGCGCGGTTGCACGGGATGCAACCCGCATGAGCGCGGCCTTGGGGGCAGGGCTGCGCGCTGTTCTGGCGCTGGCGTTCGGTCTGGCGCTGTGGCAAGCCGTGGTCTGGGCCAGCGGGGTGCCGCCCTTCATTTTGCCCGGTCCGGTGCGGGTGGCAGAAAGCTTGTGGGCCAACGCGCCGATGCTGGCACAGAATGCGCGCTTTACACTTTTCAACCTGCTGACGGGACTTGCCGCAGGCATCACGCTGGGGGTTGCAACGGCGCTGAACCTTGCGCTGTCGCCGGGTGCGCGCCTGTTGGTGCGCCCGATGCTGATATTTGCGCAGGCCGTTCCGGTATTCGCGCTAGCGCCGGTGATTACCTTGTGGCTGGGCTATGGTGCCCCGTCCAAGATTGTGATCGTTATGCTGGTGATCTATTTTCCCGTCACGTCTGCGTTTTTTGATGGGTTGATGCGCCTGCCCGCGCCGCTGGCGGATATGGCGCAGCTTATGCGCGCAACACCTGTTCGCCGCCTGATCTGGGTACAGGTGCCCCATGCCTTGCCGTCGCTGGCGTCGGGTTTGCGCCTTGCGGTGGTGTATGCGCCGTTCGCCGTGATCATTGGCGAATGGGTCGGGTCGTCGCGGGGGCTGGGCTATCTGATGCTGATGGCCAATGGTCGCGGCCAGACAGACCTGATGTTTGCGGCCCTTCTGGTACTGGCCGCGCTTGGCCTGACGCTGTTTTTTGTGTTCGAGGGGGTGATAAAAAGACTAACGCGACCGGATCAGGGTCAGAGATAGTTTGCAGATGTCTTGGCCTGAAGGGGACACTCCAAGGCGCGGAATCAAGGGCGCAGCCCGCCGCGCCATCGGCGGGCCGTCCCGCGGCCTGCCGATGACCTGAAGGTGTGCCAAGCGCTTGATGTCAGGAATATGCCGCGTGGATAAACTGCATTCCTATACCGTGGGATCGGCAGACCCCGGCCCGCCGATAGCGCGGGCTTTATTCATGTGCGAAGGACAGCTTCCGGCCACTATTTGCCCTGCCATGCAGCCCCAACCCACCATCAGCGCCCGCGCGCCCAACCTGCGCTGTCACGCCTGCGGGTCAGCCGCACAAGGCCCGAGACTGTCGCATAAACGCCAAACCCCACAGGGTCCGCTTTCAGCAAGGCCCAGCCATCCGCTTGGGTCTTGTCATCATTCTGCATCAACTTGGGGAACAGCGCTGCAAGCTGTGCATTGCCCTGATCCTGCCTGCGGCGCACGCGCACCAGACGCGCCAGCCCTTCGGCCATGGGCCAGTCATAGGGCGCGCTTACCTGCGTTCTTTCCTGCGGTGTGAAATGCAACCTGACGAATGTATCATCTGATATGATGTCGGGGAAATGCCCCCACCGCGCATGTCCGGCGGCGTTGACCGCAAACAGCCCGAAGCCTGCCGCATTGGAATTGAAAAAGGGCAGGCGCTGCCAGAAGCGGGCGTATTGCGCTGTCACCCAACTGGCGGGGGCGGGAATGCGGGGTGTGCCAGTGGCATAGCGCGGCTTGTCCGACGCCAGGGCCACAGTCAGCTCCGCCAGCAGATCGGGGCTGACAATCACATCGGCATCCAGATAAACGCGAATGGCGCCCGTGGCGTGCTGATCGCCCATGTTCAGCGCGGCAATTTTGCTGCCTGTGGGCAGGTCCAGAACGCGCAACCCCCAGCCGCGCGGTTCGGCCATTGCGCTAAACCGCGTTGCCACCGCGACTGTGTCATCGGTGCAGCCATTGGCGATAACCAGCACCTCCAGCGTGTGGCGTGGCAGCGGATTGGACGCCAGAACGGCCCGAAGGCAGGCCCCGATATACTGGCCTTCGTTGCTGGCAGGAATGATGACCGACACAACCGGCGTCAAGGCCGGCCCCCCCTGTCAGGGTCGCCCATCCTCAACCCCGTTTCGGGCAGGGACCGCACAACCGACCAGACGATGTCTTGCATCAACGCGGCCAGTTCAGGCGGGGGCGCTTGCGCTGGCGTGCCATCGGCGCGCTGCAACGCATGGGGTAAGCCGCGCGGATCAGCATGATACAAGACCGAAAAATGCGTCAGCGCGGCCAGATAATTCCCAAGGTCATTCACATGGATATTGTCCAGACTGCCATCAGGGGTGCGACGGAACAGGTCGGTGTGGTCGGCCATGCCCGCCACCCCCCCTTCGGCCATGACCGCGCGGGTCAGTGCGGCCATAACCCGCCCCACCGGAATAACATGAATGCGCCCGGTTTCAGGATAGGCCATGGCCTGCGCCAGAATGGTGCCTTCCCATAGGGCTTCAGGGTCGGTGTCCAGCCGGTGCAGCCAATCGTCCAAAGATGTCAGGTGTGGCCATGATTCATACATATACAGCCGAATCTCGGGGGATTGCTGGCGCGCCCTTGCGGCCCACAGCGCCGCATGCCGCGCGGACGCGTGCCACTTGATGGCGTCATTCAGTTCCACCATCTCGGTCATGATGAAACTGTCATAATCGCCCGAGTCCAGGGCCTCGAACGGGTCACGCCACGCGCGGGTGGCGTTCATGTCGTCAAACCCATTGACCGGATGCGCGGAATCCCAATGGTCGCGCAGGCTGCTTCCCCAGCCAAGCTGGCTGTGGTGGCGATGGTCCGGAAACCCCGCATGCGCCGCCAGTTGCCCGATGAAAGCCGGGATGTCATGGCCCACAAGGCTGTGGCCAAGGTGATAAACTGTCAGGCTGGCATGTGGTTGGGGCAGCGCTGATTTATAGAGTGCAGCGCGGTCTTGCGCCGAAAGCGGGCGCGGTTCGCCCAAGGTGCGCCATACAGCAATTCCCAGCGCGGCAATAAACGCAAGAACCAGATATGCCCTATGCCTGTGAAACGGGATCATGGCGAATATGTGCTTTCGAAGTGAACCTGTGGCAAGGGTGAATGATGTCCGGTTGGGCTGGGCTTGGCAAGTCAGGTGCCAAGGTGGGGGCGGGGGGCAGGGGTCAGCGCGGCGGCCTGCGCGATCTTGCTGCTTGCACGGCATGCCGTGGCAAGACCAGTGCGCATTTGACATAGCGCCATGCCAACCGCCGCGGGTTTCCAAGCATGCGCCACAGCCATTCCATTGCAATCATGCGTATAAAGCGGGGCGCGCGCATTTGCGCCTTGGCCAGAAAATCCAGACCCGCCCCGATGGAGATAAAGCCCATATCCGGCACCGCGTCGCGGCCAAAGATGGCGAAGCATTCCTGTTTGGGTGCACCCAAGGCCAGAAGGCACAGCTGCGCCCCTGCGGCATGGGCCTGTTCCAACACAAGTCTGGCTTGCGGGCTGGTTGGGTCAAACCCCATGGGCGGGGCAATTTTTGCAACAACTTTCAGGGCCGGCAAACGTGCTTGCAACCGGATTTCAGCCTTGTCCAACACGTTCTGGGTCGATCCGATAAACGCGACGGGAACCCCCAGTTCCGCAGCAATCGCGCAGACAGGTTCAATCAGGTCAGACCCTGGCATATGCGCGACAGGGCGCCCGGCAAGGCGTGACAGCCACACAATGGGGTTGCCATCTGCCAAGACTATGTCATGCGCGCCATAGGCCGTGCGGAATTCCGGATCTTCATAAAGCTTCACCAGATGGTCAAGGTTCAAGGTCGCAACTGCAAACCCGGACCGCGTGGCCAGCATGTCCCGAAACAAGGCGAAAAGGTCTGCATGAGAGGCAGAGGTGACACTGACCTTTTGGCCTGCCACATCAAAGGTCATGTCCTGTCCGTCACGCGCCGGACCATGACGCAACGATGCATTCCAGTCTGCGGCGCGAATTGGGCGCTGTCCAGACTTGCCCGAACTCAGGTCACTCATTTTGAAGGTATCCATACCGACGCTGACTTTACCCATTACACTTCCGCCTGCTGATACGCGCATTTAATACCATACAGACTCACACTCAGAATGTGTCCAGAATTGGGTTAAACCAACTCTTTTATTTGGTATTTTCATGGAATTGGGCGACATGTCGCAGAAAAACATGCCTGCATTGTGCTGTGCGGGCCGTCGCAGGGGGGCGAAGCAGAAAGCGCAGCCGCTAGCGCGGGCAGGCGGTGGCGCAACCAGCATGCATGCAGGCAGGTGGGAAATTCAGGGTGGCGCGGTGTGGTCGCGTGGTCGCGCACTGCCACAGTCACCTGAATTGTTGCGGATGGGTGCGGCGATGTTGCATTTCAGCCCTGCGCGCAGGCTGGTGTCACGCGCAGGGCCTGCAGATGTCAGTGTTGCAAGGCGCGCACGCCAATTTCGTCTTCTTCGCGCGCCTTGATGGCCAGAACGGCGGCGTGGCTTCCGGCGGCTGTGGTAAAATACGGGATTTTGTTATAAAGCGCTACAGACCGGATTTCGCGGCTGTCCTCGACCGCTTGTGCGCCTTCGGTGGTGTTCAACAGCATGACGATCTCGCCACTTTTCAGCAGGTCTGCAATATTGGGCCGCCCTTCATACACCTTGTTCACGATGTCACAGGCCACGCCCTGTTGCTGCAGCCAGTTGGCGGTGCCGCGCGTGGCAACAATGCTGAACCCCAGTTCAACAAGCGTGCGGGCGGTTTCCAGCATCATCGGGCCTTTGTCATAATCCTTGATGGACACAAAAACCGCGCCGTTTTCAGGCAATGTCACGCCTGCACCCAACTGCGCCTTATAGAACGCGCGGGCAAAATTGCGCGCCCAGCCCATGACCTCGCCGGTGGAACGCATTTCGGGGCCAAGCAGCGTGTCGACACCCGGAAAACGCGCGAAGGGCAGCACGGCTTCCTTCACGGAAAACCACGGGGTTTGCGGGTCCGCCAATGTCAGCGGGTCGCCCATGGGCAGCGGTTCCGTGGGTTTCACATCGCCATCCAGCGGGGCGCGCAGCGGGAAGTTTGACAGCGGTTCCCCCGCCATCAGGCGTGCGGCAATCGATGCAATCGCGCTGTCGGTGGATTTGGCAACAAAGGGCACTGTGCGGCTGGCGCGCGGGTTCACTTCCAGCACATAAATCACATCATCCTTGATGGCGAATTGCACATTCATCAGGCCAACAACATTCAGCCCGCGCGCCAGCGCTTCGGTCTGTTTGTGCAATTGGGTGATGATGTCCTGCGACAAGGAATAGGGCGGCAGTGAACAGGCACTGTCACCCGAATGCACGCCCGCTTCTTCGATATGCTGCATGATGCCCGCGACATGCACCGCCTGCCCGTCGCACAGCGCGTCCACGTCAACCTCAACCGCGCCAATAAGATAGCTGTCCAGCAACACGGGGTTTTTGCCCGACACCTGCACCGCATCCCGGATGTAGCGTTCCAGATGCGCATCATCGCGCACGATTTCCATTGCGCGCCCGCCCAGCACATAGGATGGGCGGATGACCAGCGGGTAGCCTACCTTCTGCGCAATCTCGAACGCCTGATCACGACTGGACGCAATGCCGTTGACCGGCTGTTTCAGCCCCAGCGTGTTCAGAAGCGCCTGAAAACGTTCGCGGTCCTCGGCCAGATCAATCGCGTCGGGGCTGGTGCCAAGGATGGGGATGCCTTCTTCTTGCAGGGCATTGGCCAGTTTCAGGGGCGTTTGCCCGCCGAATTGCACGATGACGCCGTGCAATGTGCCGTTTTCCTGTTCCACCCGCAGGATTTCCAGAACATGTTCCAGCGTCAGCGGTTCAAAATACAGCCGGTCCGATGTGTCATAATCGGTCGAGACCGTTTCGGGGTTGCAGTTGATCATGATGGTTTCATAGCCAACATCGGTCAGTGCGAAACAGGCGTGGCAGCAGCAATAATCAAATTCGATCCCTTGCCCGATACGGTTGGGACCACCGCCCAGAATGACCACTTTCTTGCGGTCAGACGGGCGCGCTTCGCATTCCACATCGCCCATCACGGGGGTTTCATAGGTGGAATACATATAGGGGGTTTGGGCCTCAAACTCTGCGGCGCAGGTGTCGATCCGTTTGAACGCAGCTGTCACACCCAGATTGCGGCGCGCGCGGCGCACTTGTGCCTCGTCGCGGCCGGTCAGTGTGGCAAGGCGCGCATCGGTGAAGCCCAGCATCTTCAACTCGCGCAGGCCATCGGCGGTGACTGGCAGGCCCTTACTACGAATCTGCGCCTCGGCGTCGATGATTTCGCGGATACGGGCCAGGAACCACGGGTCAAACGATGTCGCTACCTGAATTTCATCATCTGACAACCCTTCGCGCATGGCTTGGGCAATCAGGCGAATGCGGTCGGGCGTCTGCGCGGAAATGGCCTTGATGATTGCGGCCTTGTCGGGCGCGCCGGGAATGGCAATTTCGTCAAATCCTGTCAGACCGGTTTCCATGCTGGCCAGCGCCTTTTGCATGGATTCGTGGAAAGTGCGGCCAATCGCCATAGCCTCGCCCACCGACTTCATGGCGGTGGTCAGTTCGGGCTTGGAGCCGGGGAATTTCTCAAACGCGAAGCGCGGTATTTTGGTGACGACATAATCAATCGTTGGCTCAAAACTGGCCGGTGTCACCTTGGTGATGTCATTGTCCAATTCGTCCAGCGTGTAGCCCACCGCCAGTTTGGCCGCGATTTTCGCAATCGGAAAACCAGTGGCCTTGGACGCCAGCGCCGACGACCGCGACACGCGCGGGTTCATTTCAATCACCACCATGCGCCCGTCAGCGGGGTTGATCGCCCATTGCACGTTGGACCCGCCGGTTTCCACGCCGATTTCGCGCAAAACAGCAATCGAGCCGTTGCGCATGATCTGGTATTCCTTGTCGGTCAGGGTCAGCGCAGGGGCCACGGTGATGGAATCGCCGGTATGCACGCCCATCGGGTCCACGTTTTCGATGGAACACACAATGATGGCATTGTCCGCCTTGTCGCGGACAACTTCCATCTCAAATTCTTTCCAGCCCAGCAGCGATTCATCGACCAGAATTTGCGCCATGGGCGATGCGTCCAGCCCCGAGCGGCAGATGCGTTCATAATCATCGCGGTTATACGCCACGCCGCCGCCTGTGCCCCCAAGCGTGAAGGCAGGGCGGATGATCGCGGGCAGGCCCACATATTCAATGGCGGCCATCGCTTCGGCCACCCCTGCATTGATGTCGTATTTGCCATTGGGCAGTTTGGGGGCGGCAATGATGGTCGCGCGCGGGTTTTCTATGCCCAGCCTGTCCATGGCTTCACGAAACAGCTTGCGGTCTTCGGCCATTTCGATGGCTTCGCGTTTCGCGCCAATCATTTCAACGCCGAACTTGTCCAGAACGCCCATATCGGCCAGCGCCAGCGAGGTGTTCAGCCCGGTTTGCCCGCCCATGGTGGGCAACAGCGCGTCGGGGCGTTCCTTTTCGATGATTTTTGCGACAATTTCAGGGGTGATGGGTTCAATATAGGTCGCATCCGCAAGGCCAGGATCGGTCATGATGGTGGCGGGGTTGGAATTTACCAGAATAACCCGATACCCCTCTTCGCGTAGCGCCTTGCAGGCTTGTGCGCCGGAATAGTCGAATTCGCAGGCCTGTCCGATCACGATAGGCCCCGCACCGATGATCATGATGGATTGGATATCGGTTCTTTTTGGCATGTGGGACCCCTGAATGGCGTGCGCAGCAAGTAACACAGCGCAGCATTGCACTGTGTAAATTGCGGGCGTTATATCCAAGGCGAGCGGCGGCGCAACCCCTGTTTATGCACCTTCGCCCATGTTCTTGTCGCTTGCTTGTCCAGTTTGATGTAAATCAAAAAGTAAGTATGCTAGGCAGTGAATGTAAAAAGCCTTATCGTATTGTGTTGGTGTTTTTATGAAAGAATTTGTTAACGAAGAACAGGCAATTTGGCCTGGGCTCGGCGCGAAACAGGATCAAATGGCTGACGAGATCGAACTCTATGGCAATGCAGCACGGTTGACTGATATTCAGGGGCTGGTGGTCGACCTGATCAATCGGCTTCTAAGCACCAATATTGACGAAATCGACCACGCGATTGACGATGCGCTGGCCAAAATCGGGGCTTTTACGGGCCGCGACCGGGCCTATGTTTTCGTGCGCCATGGCGACACTGCCGACAACACGCATGAATGGTGCGCCACGGGCGTGGAGCCGATGAAAGACGCGCTGCAAGGCATATCCATGGACGAATTCCAGACGGTCCGGGACTTGCTGGACCGTGGCGAGGCGGCAAATATTTCCGATGTGCGCGACTATCCCGAAACATCTGATGCGCGCGTGTTTCTGGAAGCGCAGGGCATAAGGTCCATGTTGCTGGTGCCCATGGTCCCGGATGGTGAATTGTTCGGTGTGGTGGGTTTTGACAGTGTGTCGCATGTGGGCTTCTTTTCCTCAAGCGAGATTTATTTGCTGCGATCTTTCGCGGATGTGGTGACGTCGGTGTTGTTGCGCCGCGATTCGGCCCTTGCGGTGCGCGCCGCCCAGGACGAACTTGCCCGCGAGCGCGCGTTCCTGCAGGGCATTGTCAGCACCAGTGCGACAGGTTTTGTTGTTCTGTCCAGCGAAGGGCGCATTATTTATGCGAATGATGCTGCCGAAACTGTCCTTGGCGCGTCGCGCGATTTCATGCTGGGCGAGATGTATAACAGCCCGAAATGGGACATGACCGACCTGAACGGCGCCACCGTCCGGGAAGAAGACGAACCCTTCGTTATTGTCCAGAAAACCGGGCGCATGGTCCAGAACCATCGCGTCGCGCTGAATTGTGCGGACGGGGTGCGCTACGCGTCCTTCAACGCGGCCCCCATTGCGACTGCAGAAGGGCAGGCCGCGCGTGTGGTATACGCCGTCACCGATGTGACCGCCCTTGTCACCGCTGAACAGGCGCGAGAGGCCGCGCTGGATGAAGCGCGCCGCGCGAATGTGGCGAAGTCGAATTTCCTTGCGAAAATGAGCCATGAAATCCGCACGCCCCTGAACGGAATTCTGGGGATTGCAGACATCCTGTCAGATACGATCAAGGACCAGACCAGCCTGCAAATGATAAATGTCCTGCGCAATTCCGGCACATTGCTGATGGGCATCATCAATGACCTTCTGGACATGAGCAAAATTGAAGCGGATGCGCTGGAACTGGAATCCGTGCCGTTCCTGTTGTCCGATCTGGCCCGCCGCACCGAGGAGGTGCACACCCTGCGCGCCGCAGAAAAAGGCCTGTCTTTCAGTGTCAGGATCGAAGACCCCGGCAATGCGCGCCGCCTTGGGGACCCGCAGCGCCTGACGCAGATTTTGCACAATCTGATCAGTAATTCCGTTAAATTCACCCAACAAGGCTACGTTAACGTCTGGCTGACCGCGCTTGATGACGCGATGATACGCATCTGTGTCGAAGATAGCGGCATTGGCATGACCCAACCCCAGTTGGAGCGCGTCTTTGCCCCGTTCTCGCAGGCCGACAGTTCGATTTCGCGCCGGTTCGGGGGCACGGGTCTGGGCATGTCCATCGTCAAACGCCTTGTCGAGATGATGGAAGGCACGATCGAGCTTGCCAGTGTTGAAGGGCAGGGCACGAAGATTACAGTGAACCTGCCGCTGCGGGTTTCCACGATGGATGATCCGGTTGCGCCACCGGGGCCTGCCTTGGGGGCGGGGGGGGCGGAACAGGCCCCGTTGCCGCGACTGTCAATTCTGGTCGCTGATGACAACCGCACCAACCAGATGATCCTTGGCATAATGCTGGGGCAGGTGGGGGCACAGGCCACCATGGCGGATGACGGGCTTTCTGCGTTGGAATTGTTCCGGCAAGGCAAGTTTGACGTTCTGGTTCTTGACATCTCCATGCCCGGCATGGACGGGGTGACCTTGCTGAATGCGATCCGCACCGAAGAACGCCTAAGGGGGCTGGCGCGGACGCCCGCGCTTGCCTTCACGGCAAATGCAATGTCGCATCAGGTGGCGGCCTATCGCGCAGCCGGATTTGATGATTGCCTGACCAAACCACTGAAGCGCGACGACCTTGTGCGCGCGTTATCGCGCCTTGTCGGCACGGCCTGAGGCGCTGCCGGGGTCTGGTTGGGCATGTTCGGGGCATGGGTGCCGCAATCGCGGGTCTTGCCCGTGAAAACACCGGTGCGCAGGGCGCGAAACGCGCTATCTGACGGCAGGCATGGTTACCGTGCGCGCGCGGCAGGCACGTTGCAGCGTGCGCGGGTCGCACTGGCCGGGCCGCAGGTCACGGTCAAGGCAAAGGCGCAATTCCTGCACATTGCCTGAATGGCAGGTCATGAACGCCATGTCATCTTGCACTGACGGATTGGCCTGTTGCACAGCGGCAATCAGGGCGGCGGGGGTCACCTGCCGGTTTTGCTGCATATGGGGCGCGGGGGGCAGGTCCAGCGCCCTGAAGGCCCGGCGCGTGGCGTCGAAATACGCCTCGGGGCGCAGGCCGCTGCAAGTGCCGTGTTTGCGCCATTGATGCCATGCCAGCCCCGCGGACCCCATGATGTCCACCATGCGTGCAGTCTGGGCGCGGCTGGCGGGTGGATGGGGCGTGTCGCAGAATTCCGGCCATGTGCCATCCCGGTTCTGGGGCCACAACCCGTGCACCAGCCATCCTGCGCCCGTGCCCCGTGCGCATCGGTCATCCTTGCGGTCGTCGCCCTCATGGGCGCACCAGCTTGGTGTCCAGCTTAGGGCAAGAATGTAATATCCGCCGGTGTCCTCGGCGGCGGGCGCACGATGAAATGCAGCAAAGACGGCCAGCACCAGCCCCACGATCACAACGCCAAAAACTGCCCGCATTTTCACTTTCCCTCACAGCCAAGTAACGCTATAACGCGCTTATTCCCCGAAATCGAGGACAAGCAGGTTCGCCCTGCAGCCGATTCTCCGGCGGGAAGAATTTATGTGCGCATGACAGTTGCGCCAAATGACAGGAGTGCATGTCATGTCGAAACCGCTGATGCCCAAGGCAACCGCTGTGTGGTTGGTGGATAATACGACCCTGAGCTTCCGGCAGATAGCAGATTTCTGCGGTCTGCATGAACTGGAAGTTCAAGGGATTGCCGATGGTGATGTGGCCGGTGGCGTGAAAGGGTTTGACCCCATCGCGAACAACCAGCTTGACCAGATCGAGATTGACCGTGGCGAAAGAGATCCGCGCTACAAGTTGAAGCTGAAATACAACCCCGCCGCCGAAGGCGAGGAAAAGCGCCGTGGGCCGCGATACACCCCGCTGTCCAAACGGCAGGACCGTCCGGCGTCCATTCTGTGGTTGGTGAAATTCCATCCCGAACTGGCCGACGCGCAGATTCGCCGCCTTGTGGGGACGACCAACAGCACCATTCAGGCCATTCGCGAACGCACGCATTGGAACATCAATAACCTGCAACCGATTGACCCGGTCGCACTTGGGCTGTGTCGTCAGACCGAACTGGACAAGGAAGTTCAGAAATCCGCCGCGAAGCGCGCTGCCGAAGGCGGGATCATGTCCGATGACGAGCGGCGCAAACTGGTGTCAACCGAACAGTCGCTTGATATGGACCCTGAACCCAAAATGCCTGCTGGCATTGCCGGTCTGGAAAACTTCAGCATGAGTGACCTTAAATCGGATGACGATGACGAAACCGTGCGCCCCGCAGATTACAGCGATGCTGACAGTTTCTTCAACCTGCCAGAAGACGCGGATGATGATGACGATGAAGACAGCACCGACCCGCGTGATCGTTAGAACATACCGCGTTCATGCGCATTCGTGGGGCATGCTCTAAAGTGGTGGTTTTGCATGTTCGAGAAGGTCAAAACCGGTTCCCACTTTTGGACGACATGCTGTAAAAGCTGAAGGCGCAACTTTGCCCGCGTGGGACATAAAATTGGGGAAAACTCATGAAATTCACGTTGTCATGGCTGGCCGACCATCTGGAAACTGACGCCACGCTGGACCAGATCACCGATGCGCTGACAGATCTGGGGCTGGAAGTCGAAGATGTGTCCGACCCCGCCGCCACGCTTGGGGCGTTTCGCATTGCGCGCGTGATCGAAGCGGTCCAGCACCCCGATGCGGACCGGCTGCGGCTGTGCCGTGTGGAAACATGGCCGGACGGGCCTGATGGCCTATCGCAGGAAGTGCAGGTTGTGTGTGGTGCGCCCAATGCCCGCACGGGCATGCGTGGTGTGTTTGCACCCGTTGGCACCCATGTTCCCGGCACGGGCGTGGACCTGAAACCCGGTGTCATCCGGGGGCAGGCCAGCAATGGCATGTTGTGTTCCGAACGCGAACTGATGCTGTCTGACGCGCATGATGGAATTATCGACCTGCCCGATGATGCGCCCCTTGGTCAGCGGTATATTGATTATGCGGGTCTGAATGACCCGGTGATTGACATTGCCATCACTCCCAACCGCCCCGATGCGCTGGGTGTGCGCGGCATTGCGCGCGATCTGGCCGCGCGTGGACTGGGCCGGTTGAAACCGCTTGTGGTCACCCCTGTGGCAGGCCAGTTTCCCAGCCCCGTCAGCGTGACCATCGCCCCCGAGTTGAAGGAACAGGGCTGCCCGCTGTTTGCCGGGCGTGTCATTCGCGGGGTGCGTAATGGCCCGTCGCCTGCGTGGTTGCAAAAACGCCTGCGCGCGATTGGCCTGCGCCCCATTTCCGCGCTGGTGGATATTACCAATTTCTTCACCTTTGACCTGAACCGCCCCTTGCATGTGTTCGACGCCGACAAGGTGCAGGGCGGCTTGCGCATTCACCCCGCCAAAGGGGATGAGGAAATTCTGGCGCTGGATGAGAAAACCTACAAGCCCGCCGCAGGCCACATGCTGATATCGGATGATCAGGGCATTGAAAGCATTGCTGGGATCATGGGGGGCGAGCATTCCGGCTGCACCGATGATACCGTGAATGTGTTTCTGGAATCGGCCTATTGGACGCCCATCACCATTGCGGCAACGGGCCGCGCGCTGAAAATCAATTCGGATGCACGGTATCGGTTTGAACGCGGGGTTGACCCTGCCTTCACGCTGGACGGGCTGGAACTGGCCACAAAGATGGTGCTGGACCTGTGCGGTGGCACCCCGTCCGATATTGCCCTTGACGGGGCTGTGCCTGACACCGACCGCGCCTACCGCTTTGATGCGGCGCGCGTGGGGTCGCTGGTTGGCATGGACATTCCCGAAGATGTCCAGCGCGCCACCCTGACCGCGCTGGGCTTCCGGCTGGACGGGGATCAGGCGTTTGTGCCCAGCTGGCGCCCTGATATTCAGGGCGAGGCCGATCTGGTCGAGGAAATTGCCCGTATCGCGTCCCTGACCAAACTGCAGGGAAAGCCCTTGCCGCGCATGCAATCGGGCGTGCCACGCCCCATTCTGACGCCGTTGCAAACCCGCGAACGCGCCGCGCGGCGCATGCTGGCGGGGTTGGGCTATAATGAATGCGTGACCTACAGTTTCATTGACGGGGCCGCCGCTGCGCTGTTTGGCGGCGGGGGCGATGATGTGCGCCTTGAAAACCCGATTTCGTCGGAAATGACGCATATGCGCCCTGATCTGCTGCCCGGTCTGTTGCAGGCCGCCAGCCGCAACCAGGCGCGCGGCGCGCAGGATCTGGCCTTGTTTGAAGTCGGGCCTGCCTTTTCAGGGGGCGAACCGGGCGAGCAGCATATTCAGGCCGCAGGTATTCTGGTGGGCGCGACTGCGCCGCGCGACCCCTTCGGCACCCGCCGCGCCGTGGACCTGTATGATGCGAAAGCAGATGCCGAAGCCGTGCTGTCCGCCATCGGGGCACCGGTGAAGTTCCAGATTCACCGCAAATTGCCGGACTGGTTCCACCCCGGCCGTGCCGGTGTCATCTCGCTTGGGCCGAAACTGCCGCTGGCGGTGTTTGGCGAATTGCACCCCCGCGTGCTGAAGGCGTTTGACATCAAGGGGCCGGTGGTGGGCTTTAGCGTGTTTGTCGAAAACCCGCCTTTGCCCAAAGCGCGCAAAACATCGCGTCAGGCGCTGAACATCAGTGCCTTGCAGCCAGTGGACCGTGATTTCGCGTTTGTCGTGGCCGCCGATGTCGAGGCGCTGAATGTCGTCAATGCAGCACTTGGGGCCGACAAGGCGCTGATTGCGGGCGTGCAGGTATTTGACGAATTCACCGGGCCAAAAGCCGATGCGCAACTGGGCGCGGGCCTGAAATCGCTTGCGATTACAGTGCGCATGCAGCCCAGCGACAAGACCCTGACCGAGGATGAGATTGAACAGGTCAGCCGCAGGATTGTCGAGAAGGTGCAAAAAGCCACGGGCGGCACATTGCGCGCCTGAACCACGAACTGGCCGCGCCCTGCGCGGCCAGCATGCAACCGTGATGCGGTGGCGCGTCAAGCAAGTTTCACAACCTTTGGCCACAGCTGGGTAAAGGTTGTGATAGCAACCCTTTTCGAAAGATTTCCGAAAGCTTTCTTCTTAGCGCCGGTACACGCGTTGATCTCTTTCTAAAACCGTGATTTTCTTACTTCCACCACAAAGAGATCTGAAGTTTGAGAAGTGCTTGCTAAAAAGGGAAATTTGGATGGAATGGAAGAAACGCGGCTTAGTTTACTCTCCTGACGGCCGTTCGACTTGGGCTAAACACTCGGCATTGCAGCCGACCCCTCTTGTTTTTGATGATAAAGTTCGGGTTTTTTGCGGGTTCAGAGATGAAAGTGGTATGAGCCGCATTGGTTATGTTGACGTATGCTTTGGGAACACAATTAAGGTCATAGAGGTATCGAAAAAGCCGGTGCTTGACCTTGGTAGGTTCGGTATGTTCGACCAGCATGGTGTAGTTCCGTGTGCTGTAGTCCGCACAGATGGCGTGATCCGCCTTTATTATGCTGGCTATCTTCGCGGTGAAAAAGTCCGTTTTCAAGTTTTTGCTGGACTTGCAATCAGTACTGATGGTGGAGAGACATTTGTTCGTCACTCCGAAACACCTATCCTTGACCGCACCCCTCAAGAGCCTTTGTTTCGCGTAATACATACAATTTTCAGGGAGAACGGCAACTGGCGTGCATGGTATGGCGCAGGAAAAGAATTCGTCCAAGGCCAACACAAGACACTACCTGTTTATAATATTAGATATATGGAATCCGATGATGGGGTGCGCTTTCCCGCCTCCGGTAGTTTGGCTGTGGACAATCTTGCAGGTGAGCACCGAGTCGGCCGACCATATGTTGTTAAACAAGATGGCCGCTACGTGATGTTCTTTGGAAAAGGGAAAGAACAAGAGCCTTACCGCTTGACGTATGCCGTTTCCAAGGACGGCTACACGTGGACGCGCCATGGGGATATGAAGGGGTTAGACCTGTCTGAGGAGGGCTGGGATTCAGAAATGATGGCGTATCCGGCAGTCGTGACCACCAATTCAGGGACGTATATGTTCTACAATGGAAATAACTATGGGTACGACGGTTTTGGATGTGCAGAACTCGTGTCTTGGTAACTGCCCACTTCAGTGTTGTTCAAAATCATAAGCAAATATATTCGCATGATAGATATGCTGCCTACAAGGGTTGCGGCATCTCGCGTGGCTGCAAATGAGCGCAGCATGAACCAGAGAATATGCAAGCCGCGCCCTTTGCGCGGTTGCCATCCCTGTGGTTCTTGCAGCGTCAGGCAGCGGTGCTCAGGGATTACGACACCAGCCCTGCATCCAGCCGCAGCCTATGCCCTGATCCAAGGTCTTGCCATTGCGCCAATGGCCGTTCCATTCCCAGCGGATAAATCGGCGCGGCCGTGACCGCTGAGGCGGCGTTGCGGGTAAACCGCTGGCCCGGATGGGACACCGGCACCGCGTCCAGCAAGCGGCGGGTATAGGGGTGGGCTGGATTTGCCAGCACACTGCGCGCTGGCCCCTGTTCGACAATATTTCCGCGATACATGACCAGAATGCGGTCTGCGACCCGTTCCACCACTGCCATATCATGCGAGATGAACAAAAGCGCCATATCCTCGGACTGTTTCAACCCTTCCAGAAGGTCCAGAATCTGGCCCTGAATGGCCACATCCAGCGCGGAAACCGGTTCATCCGCGATCAGCACTTTCGGGCGCAGAACCATCGCGCGGGCAATGCATATGCGCTGGCGCTGGCCGCCGGAAAATTGGTGCGGATAGCGGTCCAGCGTGCCGTTGGGCAGGCCAACCTTGGCGACAAGGTCCTGAAGCGCGGCATCCTTGCCCTGCGCCGTCTGGCCAAGCCCGCGAATGCGCAAGGGTTCGGTCAGGATCTGACGCACTGACATGCGCGGGTCCAGCGCGGCATAGGGGTCTTGAAAGATCATCTGGATGTTGCGCCGCGCATGGCGCAATTCCGCGCCCGTCAGGGTGAACAGATCCTGCCCGTCCAGAAATGCGCGTCCTTCCTTGCTGGGCACCAGCCGCAACAAGGATTTCGCAAGTGTGGACTTGCCGCACCCGCTTTCGCCAATAATCGCCACGGTTTCGCGCGGGTGCAGATCGAAGGTAACATCTTCGACCGCGTGAAGATTGGCGATATGCCTGCGCAAGAATGCTGACCGGACAGGGAATTGCGTGCTCAGGTGGCGCACGGAGAGTATGGGCGCGGTATCTGCCTGATGGGGTGCCAGCACTGTGCCGCCCGCCTGCCCATCGCGGAATTTGGGCGCCGAGTCCAACAGTTTGCGCGTGTACTCATGCGCGGGCGCATCAAACACGTCCAGCACAGGGCCTTGTTCGACAATGCGCCCGTTCAGCATGACCGCCACACGGTCGGCAATTTCGGCCACCACCCCCATATCATGGGTGATAAACAATACCGACATGCCGGTTTCCTGCTGCAAGTTGCGGATCAGGCCCAGAATCTCGGCCTGCACCGTCACATCCAGCGCGGTGGTGGGTTCATCCGCAATCAGGATTTGCGGGCGACAGACCAGCGCCATGGCGATCATGACACGCTGGCGCATGCCGCCGGACAATTCATGCGGATACTGGCGCATGCGCCCTGCGGGGTCGGTCAGGCGCACTTTTTCCAGCATGGAAATTGCGGTGGCGCGGGCGGTGTCGGCCTTGTCGGGTTGGTGTTGGTAAATCGCTTCCAGCAATTGCGCGCCGATGGTCATGACCGGATTTAACGATGTCATGGGGTCTTGAAATATCATCGCTATGCGTGCCCCGCGCAAGGCCCGCATGCGCGGCTGTGACAGCTGCGCAAGGTCAAGCGGGGCCGCCCCCTGCGGCTGGTGCAACAGGATACGGCCCGCGCTGATATACCCGCCCTGATGGTCGATCAGCCGCATGATGGATTTGACCGTCACCGACTTGCCCGAACCGGATTCGCCTACCAGTGCCAGAACCTCGCCTTCATGCAGGGTCAACGACACATTCTTGACAGCGGGCGCGCCCGCATTGCCGAAATGAACATGCAGGTTTTCAAGCGTCAGCAGCGGGGGTGCAGCGGGCATGGCAGGTCCTTTCAGCGGTGGGGTCAGGCCGGATCGGGGGCGCGCATGGCCCATGCGCGGATTTCCAGCAGCGCATCGCGGCGGGATGCCTGCATTTGCACAACCGACAGGCCGGGGGGGGCGGCGGGGTCCACCCAATCGTTCCACACAGGCACGAAGGCGGGCCAGTCGCCCATATCAGCCAGCCAGACCTGAACCTGAACGATCTGGTCATGACCGCTGCCCATCTGACCCAGCAAATCGTCGATCACATCCAGAATGTCGCGGGTCTGGGTTGCAAAATCCGCTGCTTTGTCCGGGGCCGTCAGGCAGACGGACGCAATGTCCCCCGCCGCTGATCCAAGAAAAATTTTCGGCCCCCAGCTGTCGATACGGCCAGTTTTGTGAATGCTCATGCTTACACCCCGGTCTTGTAAGCGACGGCCACGATTTCCAGCAGCAGGTCGGGGCGATACAGTTCGCCGGACACACAGGTGCGCGCGGGCGGGTTGGCGGGGTCGACCCACTGGTTCCAGACGGAATTCAGACCCGAGAAATAGCGCATGTCCTTCAGCCAGATGGTGACAGTGAACAAATCGGCCTGCGTCAGCCCCGCTTCGCGCAGCAACTCGTCCAGTTGGGTGATGGCGTCTTGCGCCTGCTCCTTGATGTCCCCGTCCAGGTTGCGCGGCTGGATGCCTGTCATATGGACCCAATTGCCGCTTTTGCACAAAAGCGCGCGATGTGCGCCGTCCATGGTTTCGGTGTGGCTGCGTGTGATCATGGATATGTCCTTTGGTTAGTGGGATTTCAGTTTAGGGTCGAACTGGTTGCGCAACGCGTCCCCCAGCAGGTTCAGGCCCAGCACAGTCAGGAAGATGGCCAGCCCCGGAAACAGCGCCATCCACCACGCGCTGGAGATGTAGGAGCGCGCATCTGACAACATGCCGCCCCAGGTTGGAATACTGGGCGGCACCCCAAGGCCCAGAAAACTAAGCGATGATTCCGAGATGATGGCGTTGGCCATGGCAAAACTTGTCATCACAATGACCGACAGCATGACATTGGGCAGGATATGCTGGCGCAGAATGAACCAATGCCCCGCCCCCAGCGATTGCGCGGCAAGGATGAATTCGCGTTCGCGCAGGGCCATGCTTTCGGCGCGGGTCACGCGGCAATAGGGAATCCAGCGCTGCGCGGTCAGCGCGACAATCACGATGGTCAGCCCCTGCCCGATAAAGGCCACGATGGCGATTGCCAGCATCAGCGGCGGAAACGACCAGAAGATTTCCGCCACTTTCTGGATGGCACTGTCAACGCGCCCGCGAAAATACCCTGACACAATCCCCAGAAATACGCCTGCCACACTGGCAAACAACGCCACGGCGGTGGCAATGATCAGCGACACCCGCGCGCCATGGATAATGCGGCTCAGGATGTCGCGGCCCACATGGTCGGTGCCCAGTACATGCGGGCCGCGCCAGTCGGGCGGTGTCAGCGCCAGCATCAGGTCCTGACGGTTGGGGGCATGGGGCGCGATCAGGTCTGCGAACAGGCCAAACACAACCAGCAACAGGATTGTGGTAATCCCGTAAACCCCCTTGAACCCGGTCAGATGGCGATAATCCGTGCGCAGGCTGTGCCAGCGGTCGCGCAGGGACAGGGGGGGATGGGAAGTATTGTCCATGTCAGTTCATCCGTATGCGCGGGTCAATCAGGGTATAGAACAGGTCGATCAACAGGTTCATCACGATGAACATGCCCGTATAAACCAGCACCAACCCGATAATCAGCGGAAAATCCCGCGAAGAAATGCCGGTAATCAGCAAGCTGCCAATGCCCGGCCACGCAAAGACGGTTTCAACAATCATCGCGCCAGACAGAAGCGTGCCGAATTCCAGCCCGATGATAGTGACAACGCCCACCATGGCATTGCGAAACGCATGACGCCACAGAACGCGCGCCTCGCTTAACCCCTTGGAACGTGCGGTCATGACGAAATCTTCGCGCAGCGCGTCCAGCACCTGTGCGCGGGTCATCTGGGTGATGATGCCGGTCATGTTGGTGCCCAGCACGATGGCAGGCAGCGCAAGGTGTTTCAATGCCGCAACCAGGGCATCCCAGCGCCCCGCCAGAAGGGAATCGAGGATCAGAAACCCTGTCACACTCTCAACGCCCAGGCCCCAGGGTTCGCGCCCGCCAGATGGCAGGATATTGAAATACCCCGCGAACAGCAGAATCAGCAGGATGCCCAGCCAGAAATTCGGCATGGATATTCCTGCAAAACTGAAGGCCGATGCGATTGCGTCCCATGCCGTGCCCGGACGCGCGGCCGCCAGAACCCCCAACGGCACGCCAACGATTACGGCAATCAAGGTCGCGGCGACGGCCAGTTCAATGGTCGCAGGCAAGCGTTCCATGACAATTTCGATGACCGGCATTTTGTAGCGGAAGGACATGCCGAAATCGCCCGTCAGGGCATTTCCCAGGAAGTTCAGGAACTGGACGAAGGGCGGGCGGTCCAGCCCCCAGGCTTCGCGGATGCGGGCCTTGTCAACCTCTGACGCCTCGTCCGAGATCAGCATGGTGACCGCATCGCCGGGGGCAAGCTGCATCAGCGCGAAGATGATGCCGGACACGACAATCAGCACCGGCACCGCACCTGCAAGGCGTTTGACGAAATACAACAGCATGGCGCCTTCCTTTTGACATCAGGCCCGAAACAGGTTCGGGCCTGTGGTTTCAGGTTCAGTTCACAAAAATTTCCCAACCATCGGCGCGGTCTGCGGGTCGCGGCTGGAAGGAAATGTCCTTGGACACGCCCCAACCCATCTGGTGTTGCCACATAAAGGCGGCGGGTGCCTGATCTACCAAGGTGCGGATTGCGGCCTGCATCTTCAGCGCGCGTTCGTTCGCGTCGAATTCAGACCGTTCCGCGCCCAGCAATGCGTCCAGTTCCGCGTTGGAAAAGCGAATGCGCGGTGACCCGCCAGTGGCGAAATACTGGTGCAGCGCGCGCGACGGGTCGATCATGGACCCGCGCCCCATATAGTAGAAGGGCACATTGCCTTGCTGTACATTGGCCCAAAGGGTTGCCCATTCCGGTGTGTCCAGCGTCACGGTGAAACCTGCTTCTTCCAGCATGGGGACCATGGCTTCGGCAATCTGGCGGTCAGCGGTATAGCGGCCCACAGGGGTGGACAAGGTGACTTCCACCCCTTCGAGATTCACAGATTGCAACAAGGCGCGGGCCTTCGCGGGGTCGTATTCAAACGGCGTTGTGAAGTCGGGGTCAAAGCCGATCTGCCCTTCGCTGACAGGGCCGTGCAGAATTGTGGCCTGATCTTGCAAAATGGCCCGGACAATCGCTTCGCGGTTTATGGCATGGGCCACTGCCTGGCGCGCTTCCAGCACATCCCAGGGGTGGGTATTGGGCGACATGGCCAGAAACATCATTTCAACCGAATTGGTCGTGGCAATATCGGCATTGGGCAGGTCGCGCACACGCTGCATCAGTTGCGGGGGCACCCCTTGGGCAATCTGCACTTCGCCATTGGCAAGGGCGGTCACGCGCTGTTCGGGTTCGGGCATAAGGCGATACATGATCTGCGCGGGGTTGTTGGGGGCGGTCATCGGGTGGGCGTCATCGCGTTCGATGATCATGTGCTGGCCGATGCTGACCTCGACCATCTTGTAGGGGCCAGCGCCATAAGGGGCCTGACGGAACATGTCGTCGCCCAGTTCGTCAAACAACGCCTTGGACGTGACCTGCACACCGGCCAGATTGTCGGGCACCGTGGCGTCGGGGGTCCGTGTGGTGATGTGCACTGTCAGATCGTCAATGGCTTCTACATTGGTCCAGTCGCTGACAAGGAACGACTTGCCGGACCCCGGATTATTGGCCATGTAGTCAATTGAATGCACGATGTCTGCGGCCAGCACGGGTTCCCCGTTATGGCGTGTCAATCCGGCGGGCAGGGTCACTTCCCATGTCAGGTCATCAATCGCGCGGACCGACTCGGCCAGATAGGGGACAAATTCGCCTGCGTCAAAATCATAGCGCGTCACGCAGCCATAGACCTGACACCAGACACTTCCCATAAGGACGACCGGATCGGCATAAGGGTTATAGCCGGAAATGGTTTCGGTCGTGGCGATGGCGACACGCGCATCTGTGTAATCCTGTGCCGCTGCGGATACGGCTGCCGCGGCAAGGGCGGCCACGCTCAAGCTGGATAAAGCTGATATTCTCATCTTGGTCATCCCGTTTGGGGCCAGTCGTTCAGACAAGGCGTTTGCATATTCGGTAACCGTTGGTCGATTTTTGCACGGTCCTTGTATAAGTGAACGTTTACTTACCTTATGGGAAGCGATAAAACCAAATCATCAAGACGATGCCGCAGGTCGCCGCCACATTGACCATGAATTAGACAAAGCGCCTTACTTCTGCGCAAAACTGGGACAGAAGCGTTGGAAAGCACAACAATAGACAGGGAACTTGATTCGGCCCCCGGTGTTCCGGAACGGTTGGTGATGGCAGGCACGGCAGAATTCGTGCGTCACGGGTTTCAAGGCGCCAGCATTTCAACCATTGTGGGGGCCGCCAATTGCAATGTGCGCATGGTGTATCACTACTTTGGCAACAAGCTGGGCCTGTATCGGGCCTGTATCGCGCGCGCCTACGGGCATTTGCGCGACGCCGAGGCGCAGGCCGGTTTCTGGAACGCCCCCCCGCGCGATGCGATTGCGGAACTGGTGCGCTTCACCTTTGACTATATGCTGAACTATCCTGAATTTCAGGGCCTGATGCGCGTTGAGAATATGGCCGATGGGCAGCATGTGCGCGAAGTGGGCAGTGTGAATGACCGCGCGGCCAGTCTTTTCGGGCGCATGAACACAGTGTTGGATAACGGGCTGCGCGATGGCAGTTTTCAGCACCGGCCGGATGCGGGGGCGCTGTATCTGTCCATCCTTGGGTTATGCACCATCCACATTGCCAACCGCCATACGATGCAGGTTGTCATGGGGCGGGATCTGGCATGCGCTGATTTTCTGGTCCCCCGGCGTGAAGAAGTTGTGCGTATCGTTCTGGCGTCGCTGGGGGCGTCGTGACAGGCGCGGTTACAACCCCGCATCCGTTAGCGACCGAGGCGGGCATGCAGGTGTTGCGCGCTGGCGGCACCGCACCAGAAGCGCTGATTGCTGCGGGCGCGGTGCTGGCGGTGGTCATGCCGCATTTTTGCGGTCTGGGCGGCGATGCGGTGTGGCTGGTTGCCAGTCCCAAAGGCGGCGCGCGCAGTTTTCTGGCCATTGGCCAGGGGCTGGATCGTCCGTTTCCCGCGCGCCCCGTTCCGCTGCGGGGGCCAGACTCGATCCTGACAAGTGCGGCTGTTGTGGCAGGCTGGGATCATGCGTTCGGCTATGCGCGCGCACAACTGGGGGGGCGTGCCAAATGGCAGGATTTGCTTGCCCCTGCCATCGCCCATGCCGAGGCAGGGTTTCCCGTCACCCCGTCACAGGAATTCTGGGCGCGGTTCAGGGCGGCAGAGCTGCCGACATGGCACGGTTTCGCCCCCATCTTCCTGCAGGATGGCCAGCCCCCTTGCGCAGGTGCCCCGCTGCGCCAGCCCGAACTGGCCCGCAGCTTGCGTGAAATTGCCCAAGATGGCGCGCAGGCGTTTTATCATGGGGCCCTGTCGCAGCGCATTGTTGACGGGTTGCGCGCTTCAGGGGCCGTCATATCGCGGGCGGATCTGGCGCGCACAACCTGCCGCGATGCACGGCCCCTGTCGCTGCCGTATCGCGGTCTGGACCTTCTGGCGCCGCCGCCGCCCACGCAGGGGCTGACAACCCTGCAGATCATGGGCCAGCTAGCCGCGGTGGACATGGGCAGCCTTCAGGCAGGCAGCGCAGATCACATCCATTATTGTGTGGAGGCCGTGAAACGTGCCTTCTTGCAGCGCCACCGCATTGCAGACCCGGCTTTTCATACGGTGGATGCGGCCCACAGCCTTGCGCCCGATACACTGACTGCGCTGGCCAAAGATATTTCGCTACAAAAGGCTATGCCATGGCCCCATATCTGGCAACATGGCGATACTGTGTTTCTGGGCGCGATTGATGCGGCGGGCACTGCGGCCAGCGTGTTGCAAAGCATATATTTCGACTGGGGCAGTGGTGTCGTGGCGGGGGAAACGGGCATCCTGTGGCAAAATCGCGGCGCGGCATTCAGCCATGATCCTGCGCATGTCAACGCATTTGCGCCGGGAAAACTGCCGTTCTACACGTTGAATCCGGGCATTGCCCTTCAGGCGGGGGTGCCGAAACTTGTCTATGGCACGCAAGGGGCAGACGGGCAGCCCCAAACGCTGGCCATGCTGTTGACGCGCCTGATTGATTTCGGCCAAGCCCCGGCACAGGCGCTGGCCGGTCCGCGTTTCCTGCTGGGGCGCACCTTTTCGGACAGCCGCGACAGCCTGAAGCTGGAAGGCGATGTGGGCGCGTCCATCTGCGCTGATCTTGCTGCGCGCGGGCATGCGATCAGCATGATCGCGGCACAAAGCCCGATGGCAGGGTTGGCCGGGGTGGTCCAGAACGGACCTGACGGGCCTGCGGCATGGCCTGACCCGCGCTAACCTTATGTTGTAGCATGTCTTTTTGCGCAAAACCGGTTCCCACTTTTGCGCGACATGCTCTAATGCTGCGCGCGTCAGGGCGCAGCCAGATTGCCGATGACCTGCAAAAAAACCTGCGCCGTGTCGGTCCAGTCTGGCAATGTTGCCCCGGCCCGCTGGCTTTTGCGCGACAGCGCATCATGCAGGCCCGCATCCGTCAGCAGGTCGCGCAGGGCCTGCGCGAAGGCATCAGCATCATCCGGGGGGACCAGAAGCCCCGCCCCCCGCATCGTTTCAGGCACCGCGCCTGCGGCACAGGTGACAATCGGCAGGCCATGAAGCTGCGCCTCGCTGATGACCATGCCATAACCTTCATACCGTGTGGCCAGCGCAAACATATGCGCGCGGTTATAGTAGTCTGACAACGCCTGTGGGGGCATCCCGGCTTGGAACCGGACGCGGTTGCGCAGGCCCAGATCATCGCGCACCCCTTTCAGCCGGGCCAGCAATGCATCATCCTGCACCGCCCCCACGATGACTGACTGCCAGTCAAGATCCGCAATCCGGCCAAGCGCGCGCATCAGCACATCATGGCCTTTGCGTTCGCAAATCAGGCCAACTGTCAGAATAAGTGGCGGGTCATCCTTGCGCGGGACGGGCAGGGCGGGGGCTGCGCGGTCAAAACCGGGCGGGGCTATGGTGACGCGCGCGCCGTCAACGCCGAATTGCTGGGCCAGAATTTCCTTGATATGCCCTGACGGCACAATGACATGTGCAGCATGGCGCAAATTCGCGCCCTCGCGGGCCATCAATTCCGCAGCACGCGCTTGGGGAAGCCCCGTTTCCAGCCCAAGCGGATGGTGCAACATGACAATCACGCGCCGGTCCAATGCGGCCACATCACGGGTTTGCATCGCCCCGAAGGCCAGCCCGTCAATGATGACCGGCATATGCGGTGGCAATCCGCGCAACAGCGCCAATGTGGCCGCAGTATCATGGGCGTCAGGCGCCGGCCAGCTTGCGGGCAGGGCCAGATGGCGCACGGGCTGGCCCAGAGCGCGCAGGGTTTCAATCACGCGGCGGTCATATTGCGTGCCACCACTGCGCGCCTGAATGTCGCCGGGCAGCGCGAAGGCAATTTCCGCCACACTCATACGCCGCCCCCATGGCTGCGCGTCCAGCGGTGCAACCACACTGGCGCCAGCAGCGCCCCCGATGGCACGCGCAGGCGCAACCGCAGTTCTGCAACTGTCATGTCAGGGGGTGGTGTAAAGACGAAACTGGCCCGCCACGCCCCGTTTTCTTCGCGCAACGGGTAGAAGGCGGCACCTGTAATATGCTGCGTTGCCGCGTCCGATCCGAAATCAAGCTGGGCTTGCGTGTAATCTGCGCTGTCCCCTGTGCCGGAGGCGGGCGTGAAGTCCAGAACAAAAAGCCGCCCTTCGGCTGCGTTTGGTTCAATCCCTGACGCGCTGCGCAGCGGCAGCAGCGGATAATCCTGCGCGGGCAATGCAGCAGGGCCGGGGGCGCACCAGTCCAGCCTGTAGGCGAAGCGGTGTTCGCCGGGTTCCAGCGCGGTACGGGGGCGCCAGAAGGCCACGATGTTATCGGCAAATTCATTCGGTGTTGGAATTTCCAGCAGCGTGACCGCCCCCGCCCCCCAATCGCCCAAGGGGGTGACCCATGCAGACGGACGACGGTGATAGGCCCCTTCCTGATCGCGGAAATGGCTGAACTGAACGGGCATCTGCATCAACCCGAACCCGCGGGGGGCGGTATCCGCGAAAGCGGACATTTGCACCTGCGCGGGGTTGGCAAGCGGACGCCACAGCCGTTCGCCTGCGCCATTATCCATCACCAGAACATCGCTGTCATGCACAGCGGGGCGGAAATCATCAACTGCGGCGGGGCCAAGGTCGTTATGCTGGAACATGGATGTCAGGGGCGCAATGCCCGCATCGTCAATGCGGGTGCGCGCGAACAGATGCAAGCTGCACTCCATGGTTGTGGTGTCGCCCGGTGTCAGTGTCGCAATCAGGGCCGCTGCACAGCGCGGGCTGTCCACAAGGCAGCCGAACTGCAGGCTGGACCCGCTGTCAAACACCGCGATATGGCGCGTGACGGGAAATTCCTCGGGTTCGGGGCCGCCAGTGCCAAGCGCCAGCGCGCGCGCCGACAGGCCATAGACCGTGCCCTTGGCCAGCGCGCGGAAGTAACTGGCCCCCTGCAGCACAAGCACTTCGTCCCATATGCCCGGCCGGTTTAGCTGATGGCGCAGCCGCAGCCCTGAAAACCCCATATCCGGCAGGACGCCTGCTTGCGGGGGCGGGGTGAAATAGCGCGGGTCATAGTCAAACAGTTGCGCGGAAAATACCGTGTCATGGTCCGGCAGGTCAATATTCACAGGGTCGCGGAACAACCAGCCCGGCGGCAGCAGATCGGCCATGAAATGCGGCCCCAGCGCCAGATCAGCAGCATACCCGCGACGGGGCCGGATGCCGCGATAGCTGTCATATGTCAATGCCGCGAAAGGCGGGTTCAGCACTTGCGGGCGCGGCGCATAGGGGGATGCCGCCAGATGGCGGGCAGCGTCAATCATGGCCTGCGGGTCTGGCAGGGGGGCCGGTGCCTCTGCCAGCGCCGCAGATGACGACAGCACAGGCCCCAGCGCAGCCGCGCACACCCCGTTCAGAAAATCACGTCTGTTCATGCGGCATTCATCCTTTGCGTCACGCGCCCCTGGTTGGTTTTGGCCGTATCCGGCGCGCGTAAAACCACCATGCTGTAGGTCATGATACCCGCGCGGTAGGCTTGCGTCAGGGCATTGCCGCCCACCATATTGGCAAATATCGCAAACCGCGACAGGCCCAGCCAGTCCGCGACCGGCCCCGCATAGCGCAAGGCGTGGTCGCGCATGCGGTTCAGGCGCAGCAATGCGTTCAGGTCATGCGTGGCCAGCGATGTGTAGCCCAGCGCCTGCGCCTGCGCGATAAACGTGCTTTGTGCCGTCACATGGCCCAGACGCCACCCTTTGCGGAAGGTGCGCACAAGGGCGCGTTCGCGGGGCGACAGGTGGTCATCGGGGCGGGCCAGCATGTCATCCACCACAACCAGCACGCCCCCCGGTGCCAGATGGGACCGCGCCGCTTCCAGAAAACGCGCCGCGCTGTCAATATGGACATGGCTTTCGATGGCCAAAACAAGGTCCGCGCGTGGCAGGTCCATGGGCTGCGTGAAATCTGACTGCACGAAGCGGCATTGCTGCTCCAGCCCCAGCGCGCGGGCATGCATCCGCCCCAGCCGGACCTGTTGCGCGCTTAGGGTAATGCCCGCCATTGACGTGTCGGGCCACAGCCGCGCCAGATGAAACAGGCTGCCACCCACCCCGCACCCCAGATCACACACATGGTGCGGCGCGCGACCCAGCGCCGCCAGCGCGGCATTGGCAATCAGGTCATTGGCATGCGCGGCGGCCGCTTGCGTGCAGGTGATCCCCTGTGCCCAAAGCGGGCGATGGATGGCCAGCGCCGCACCAGTGCCGCCAACCGCCAGAAAGCGTGCTGTGCTGGCATCGTAATAGCGCGCGACCGGATCATCCCTGGCGGGGGCGTCAAGCCAGCCAATCAGCCACGGTGCAGCCAGCAGCGGCCCGACCACTGGCAGCACCATCGCCGCCGACAGCAGTGCGGTTGCGGGTGTGCCGATCATGACCTGCGGGGTCAGGACACTGGCCAGAATGGCCCCTGCGGCCAGCTGTTCCCCGCGCCCTGTAAACCGCGCTGCCCCACCCGCCTGACCAGAAGGTTGCCACCCCGCATCCTTGCCCGCCAGCAGCGCCAGCAAGAAGCCACTGCGCCGTAACATGCCGATGGGGGCAAAGAGCGTGGTCAACCATAATTCTGCCACTAACGCCCGCCCCAAAACCCGCCTGCGCGCCGCCCGCCGCAACGCCCCGCGCCCAGCCGCAACACCCATGAATTTGGGCACCAGCAGCACCAGAAGCGCGCCCAGCAGCGACCAGACAGCCTGCGCGTTGGCATGAACCGCCCCTGACCCCATCAGCAAAACCAGCGCCAGCCAGATCGGGGCCGACAGGTAGGAATGAATGCCTGCCAGAAAATGCAGGCGGCTGGCAGGGTGCAGGCCATGCCGGCCGATCAGGCGTATGTGTTGCAGATTGCCTTGTGCCCAGCGCCTGTCACGGCGCAGATGGCCGGACACGCTTTCGGGCGCGTCCTCGAAGCTGCCGCGCGCGTCGGGCGAAATGCACACGCCCCACCCGGCGGCACGCATCAGGGCGGCTTCCACAAAATCATGGCTGAGCACCGGACCCCCGAAAGGGGGGCGCCCTGACAGCGGCGCCAGTTGCGCGACCATGGCGAAGGCGGCAACCCGCAACAGCGCGTTGTGGCCCCAGTAATTGCCCGCATCACCGCTTAAATGCGCCAGACCATGTGCAAAAACTGGCCCGCACAGGCGCGCCGACAGCCGCTGCATGGCCGCAATCCGGCTGTGCCCCGGACGCAGGGCGATTGCCGCCTGAACAAGGCCAAGTTGCGGGTCTGCTGCCATTGCGGCGCGCATTTGCGCCAGCCGCGCAGCACTGAAGCCGCTATCTGCGTCCAGCACCAGCATGGTGTCAAACCGGTCCCCATGGGCCTTCAGCCAGTCATGCAGATTGCCGGGTTTACGTCCTTCGGGCGCGCTGCGATTGCGCCAGATGATGCGGGTGCTGAACGGGGCTAGCGCCGCCTTCTCGCGGTCCAGCGCTTTCGTGTCGGTTGTATCGGACAGCACAAAAACGGTGCAGGATTGCGCTTGACCGGTGCGTTCCAGCCCTGCAATCAGCGCAGCGATGCGCCGCGCCAAGGGTTCGGGGGGTTCGCCGCATACCAGCCATAAAATGGCGCATTGCGAAGTGGCGGGTTGCGGGGTGAATGGTGCGCCTGCCAAGGTGCCTGCAACCGGGGAAGTGCGCAGCACCCAAAACCCCGTAAGGGCCGTCACCGCCGCCGCTGACAGCCACAGCGCATTGACGCCAAACAGCGCCAGCGCCGCCCCCGCCAAGGCGGGATGTGTGGCTGCCATGTCCAGCCCGTTCCACAAAAGCGCACTTAACGCGCCCGCCACAGCAAGGCTGGCCAACAGATGCAGGCGGCGCGCGCGTGTCAGCGTCATTGCCCGGCTTTGCCAAAAGGGGGCCAGATACGCCCGAACACCCCGTCCCGGCGCATAAGGTGCATCATGGCCGCGCCGATATGCACCAAGATCAGTCCCGCCAGCGCGAAACGGGCATTTGCGTGAATGGTTTTGGCGGTTTGCGCCAGCGCGTCCGACCGGGGGATGACTGTCGGCAGGCCCAGCGCATCCAGCATTTCAATCGGGAAACCGCCTGCGCGAACGCGGATATACCCGCTGATCGCCATCACCAGCAACAGCGCATAAAGCGCCCAGTGCGCGGCGCGCGCGGCCCCTGCCTGCAGCGGGGAGATCCCCGCAGGCATGGGCGGCGCCGGATTGCGCGCCCGCCATGCCAGCCGCATGATGACCAATGCCAAGATCACCACGCCACCATTCTTGTGCAGGATGAACAGCACATCCTGCGTCGGGCGTGCAAGCCCGTCCGACACCATGATTGCGCCAACCGGCAGCATGGCAATCACCATGACGGCCACGACCCAGTGCAAAGTGCGGGTCATCGGGGCATAGCGTCGCGGGTGCGTCGGGGCAGCGGGCATCGTAACATCTTTCCGATTTGCGCACAGGTTTGTCCCCTAACGATAGCTCAATCCAGAAAAAGGCAAGCGCAAGCGTTTCAAGGGGCGGGTTTTTGTTGACAGGCATTGACTTGGTGCAGGGCACGCTAGTTCGCCGCTTATGGTAGACCTGTCATTTTCCAAACCTGTCACCCCATTTGCGCGTGTCCAGCTTCAGGCGATCTGCGCGATTGTCTGCGCTGGGGTCATTGCGTCGCTCGGCGGCTATGGGCTGGGGCAGGCCGCTGGCATGGGGCCGCGCGCAGCGTTGGTTTGTGCCGCGCTTGCAGCGGCGGTCTGGCTGGTTGGGGCCGTTGGGGTTCTGGCAGGGCTGAAGCCCGCCTATTTCCCGCATGACAGGCTGGGCTTGGCGAATGTTGTCACCCTGTGGCGCGGTGCGTGCATTGCTGCAATGGCGGGGGTGCTGGCAGTGCCGCAGGCGCTCGCGCAGGGCGGTGGCTGGCTGCTGGCGGGGCTTGCGGCACTTGTTCTTGCGCTGGACGGGGTGGATGGCTGGGCCGCGCGGCGCGCGGGCCTGTCGTCGCGCTTCGGGGCGCGGCTGGATGTGGAAACCGACGTGGCCTTCGCGCTTGTCACCGCAGCGCTTGCGGTTGCAGCGGGCAAGGTGGGCGTGTGGTTTCTGGCGCTGGGCCTGTTGCGCCCCGCGTTTTTGGGGGCCGCGTATGTCTGGCCCGTGCTGCGCGCACCCCTGCCCCCGTCACAAAGGCGGCGCATGGTTGCGGGCCTGCAGATGGGCGCACAGGTGGCGTTGCTGGCCCCGATATTAACCGCGCCGGTTTCGGGACTGGTGGGGGGGGCGGTGCTTTTGGTGGTTGGGGTGTCCTTTGCAGTGGACATTCGGGCGCTGTTGGCCAGACGGGGGCAAGGCTTGTGAGTTTCGCGCGCCTCGGGCTGGCAACAGGTGTGCTGTATCTGGTTTTGATCCAGCCCAACCATCCCGCCGCCTTGAGTTGGGGGGCTTTAGGCGTTTTCCCGCTGGAACTGCCGGTCATTCTGGCGGCGCTGGTTGTGCTGGGCGCGGGGCGCGCGGGCGCGGTGCTGCGCGCGGCGCTGGTTGCGGCGCTGGTGGCCATAGCGTTGTTGAAGCTGGCGGATTTCGGCACATTCATCGCATTCAACCGCGGCTTCAATCTGGTTGCGGATTATAACCTGTTGCCTGCGGCATGGGACCTGACGCGCGGCAGCATCGGCTTGCTGCCTGCGGTGCTTGCGGTTGCGGGCGGGGGCGTGCTGGTGGTCGCGCTGGTCGTCGCGCTGTGGTGGGCAACAGGGGTTTTCGCGCGGATGTATGCTGGCCCCTTGCCGCGCGTTGCGGCAGCGGTGCTGTTTGTGCCCGCGCTTGCGCTGGCGGTCGCGGAAATAGGGCAGGCGCGGCGGGCATGGTCGCTGCCGCCTGCGTTGCGCGCAGTCCTTCCGGGGGCGGCCTTCACGGCGCGCGTGGGTCTGGAACGGGTGGAGCAAATCCGCACCACACGCGCTGATCTGGCCCGTTTCCGGCTGGCGGCCCAAGAAGACAGCATGCGCGACACCGCCCCCCATTTCGACAGGCTGGGCCAGCGTGATTTCGTGCTGGCCTATGTCGAAAGCTATGGGCGGTCCAGTTTCGACAATCCGCTGTATAGCCCGACCCACACGGCCACATTGCGCGGTATAGAGCAGGACCTGACCGCACGCGGCCTGTCCATGCGGTCGGGCTGGGCGCGCGCGCCAATGGTGGGCGGCCAAAGCTGGCTTGCACATGGCAGTGTCGCATCCGGCCTGTGGCTGGACACACAGGCGCGCTACCGCGCGCTGATTGCCAGCCCCCGCCAGACGCTGTTTCACTATGCCCAACAGGCGGGCCGGCGCACAGTCGCCATAAAACCCGCGCATATTTTCCCATGGCCCGAAGGTGATTATTTCGGTTTCGATGCCATCTATAACGCTGCTGATCTGGGGTATCAGGGGCAGCCCTTCAACTGGGTGACCATGCCCGACCAGTTTACCCTGCACGCGCTGGACAGGTTGGAACGCGACCGGACAGACCGCACACCGCTGGTGGTGCAAGTGGCGCTGGTGTCATCGCATGCGCCATGGGTGCCCATCCCGGAACTGGTGGATTGGGACGCTATCGGCACAGGCACCATTTTTGACCAATGGGCGCTTTCGGGTGACCCGCCAGATGTGGTGTGGCGCGACCATGACCGCGTGCGCGACCAGTTCCGTCTGGCCGTGGATTACAGCTTGCAAACGATGGGCGACTGGATCGCGCGTCATGCTGATACCTCGCCGCTGGTTGTCATGCTGGGCGACCACGAACCTGCGCGCTTCGTTTCCGGGGTCGAAGGGTTTGACGTGCCTGTGCATGTCATTGGCCCTGCTGATCTTGTGGACCAGTTCGCCAGTCTGGACTGGACCGAAGGTATGATCCCCGCGCCGCAAACCCCCTCCATACGGATGGATGCCCTGCGCGATGTGCTGCTGTCGCGCCTTGGCAGTGGCGCGGCGTCTGCGCCATGAAGGGGGTGTTGCGCTTGCTGGCGTCGCTGGCGGGCCTCGGGGTGGTGGTCTGGCTGGTGGACCCCGCGCCACTGGCGCAGCATTTGCGCAGTGCCGATCTGCGCTGGCTGGCGCTGGCGGTGGCGCTGCTGGCCGGACAGATTGTCGTCTCGGCGCTGCGCTGGCAATTGACCGCACAGGCCCTTGGGGTGCGCCTGCCGGGCTTATGGGCGATCTGCGAATATTCCCTGTCAGTGCTGGGCAATACGCTGTTGCCCGGCGGGGTGCTGGGCGATGTGGGGCGCGTGGCGCGGATGCGCGCATATGGCGGTTGGCGGCTGGCGGTCGGGTCGGTGGTGATTGAACGGCTGGCGGGGCAGGTGGCACTTGCGCTGGCGGCGGCGCTTGGTGTGGGGTGGTGGGCTGCTGTCTATCACGGTGCGGGCGCGTTGGTCATCGTGCCGCTGGGTGCGCTTGTGGTTGCGCTGGTCTGGGGCGGGGTGCGTTTGTTACCCTTGGCGGTGCGCGATGCTGTCCGCGCCGCGTGGTGCGCGCCTGCTGTCATGCCGCGCCAGCTGGGCTTTACTGCCGTGATCGTGTGCTGCAATCTGGGCGGGGTATGGGCTGCGGCGCAGGCCGTGGGCGTGGGCTTGGGCCTTGGGGCAGCGCTGTTTGTCATTCCGCTGACATTGCTGGCCATGCTGGTGCCTGTTTCGGTCAACGGGTGGGGCCTGCGCGAAGGGGCTGCGTTGGTGTTGTGGCCTTTGGTGGGCGTCGCCGGGCCGCAGGCTGTCGCGGCCAGTATCAGTTTTGGACTGGCCGCCCTTGGCGCCGCGCTTTTGGCTGTTATTCCATGGGCGGTGCAACTGGGCATGGCGCGCAGACAAAAACCGGCCATGGCCCCATCAATGATTGAAGGTGACAGACAATGACCCGCCCCCCCAGCCTTATTCCCCCGCAGGTGCAAAACGCCGCGTATGGCCACGAACTTGCGCCTGTCCTGTCGGCGATGACACGCGCCGGGGACGGGTTGCTGGACTTCTGGTCCAATCGCGGCAGTCTGGAGGTGGCTGAAAAACGCGCAGGCGATTTCGTCAGCGCAGCAGACCGCCAGACCGAAGACATGTTGCGCGATGCCCTGTGCCGCCCCGGTGACCACTGGCTGGGCGAGGAGACGCATTCCCCCCGCCCCCCTGCGCAAGACGGTGCGCGCGTCTGGATCGTTGACCCGCTGGACGGGACCACGAACTTCTTGCGCGGGATCGGACATTGGGCAATTTCAGTCGCGCTGCAGGTGGACGGGGTGCGGGTGCTGGGGGTTATCCATGACCCGCTACGGCGCGAAACCTTCTATGCGGTGCGCGGGGCAGGGGCGTTCTTGAATGGTGTCCCAATACGCGCCGCAGCGACGCCGCGCCTGCAGGACGCGCTGTTTGGAACGGGAATACCGTTTGGGCAGATGGCGCATATTGACGACCACACCATTGAGATTGCGCGACTGATGCCGCTATGCGCAGGGGTGCGCCGCATGGGGGCGGCGGCGCTGGATCTGGCCTATGTGGCCTGCGGGCGTCTGGATGGCTTCTGGGAAAGGCGGCTGCAGCCATGGGACATTGCCGCGGGGCTGGTGCTGGCGCAGGAAGCCGGGGTGCGGGTTGAAGCGCTGGACAGGGCGGAAATGCCCGAAGCCACCGGCACGGTTCTGGCCGCCTGCGCACCGCTGTTTGATCCCTTCGCGGCGGTGCTTCGCGGGGCGCATAGCGGATGAAGGTTGGCGCAGCGTCAAACCTTCAGCCGCGCATAGATGTCGCCTGACCCCGCATCAGGGGCCAGCGCGGCCAACCATGCCGCCACGGCGTCCCTGTCGCGCCAGTCCTGCCATTCGAAGGCGGCGTTTTCCCCGCGAACGACGTTGAATTCATATGTGCCCAGCCCCGCTATCATGCGGATCGCCTGTTGGCTGACATCGGGCAGGCCGGGCAGATACTCCACCGAAATCAGCGCGACGGGCTGGGACAGGCCGGACAGGACTTCGGTTTCGAACCCTTCCACGTCGATCTTGATATAGCGCGGCAGGCCATGCTGCGCGATCATCCGGTCAAGGGATGTCATCGCCACCTCGGCGCGGGCATCCCAGCGGACATGTTCAAACCCCGGCATGGCGCGGGCTTCATCGGGCAGGGTTGCGCGCAGCGATGACACTGTGGGGTGACGCTGCGACACCGACATTTCGGCCCGCGCTTCTGCTGGACCCAGCGCCGCCTCGATCAGCACGATATCACGCGGCAGCGTGCGGCGCAGAAACCGCGCGAAGGCGGGTTGCGGTTCAAACGCGATCACCCTTGCGCCACAGCCGCGCATGACGCGCGCCCGCGTTCCGACATGCGCCCCCACATCAAAGACCAGATCGCCGTTCTTCAAGATATTGTTATACAAAAGTCTGGTCCGGCGCATCAACAGCGGGTTGAAGTAAATCAACACAGACCGGCACACGCCCAACATGCTGCGCAATGACATTGTTTTCCACCTTTCACATTGCTTGGGCGTTCAGATAGCGCCCTTTGGCGCGTGTCCATGTGTGTTGCGAAAAAATGCGCCACCATGGTGGCTGCGCCGCGCCATGGGCGCTGGGAATTTCCGCAATCGCACGCTGCGCGCACTTGCCTTTCGGCGCAGCGCCCTACGTCCCCCCTATCATGTGCGTGTTTACCGTCTTTTACACAGCTTTTTTCTGGTGGGGTCTGTGACTTATCCTGTTGCCATAACTTCAGCCAAGACAGCGTCTGGCCTTGAACTTGATGTGGGTGAACTTGTCGCGCGGCTGGTCTGCGATGCGCGGCTTGGTCTACCTGTCATCATGGGGTCTGACACCCAGATAGCGGTGCTTGCGCCGGTCGAAACCCTGCGGCCCGAAAGGTTTGCGCGCCTTGGTGCGTTGGGCGCGCCGCATATGGTGCTGTCACCGCGGCGGTTTTCGGCGCTGTTTCCAAACGCCGCGGTCACCGGGCAGGCGGGCACGCTGGCATTTGCTGCTGGCACAAGGCTGGACGCGCTGCGCCAGATTGCAGGCGGGGCGCATGCCGCAAACCCCGCGCTGCCCGTGGGGGCTATGCAGGCGCATTGTCCCGCCCCCCTGAGCGCCGCGGCGCTGGCACTGGCCAAGGCCGCGCAGCTTTTGCCGGCAATGCTGCTGTGGCCGGTGTCGGTGACCACGCGCGACGCGCTGCGGGCGCAGGGGCTGGCCTATTTGCCTGCGCGCGATGTGCTGGACGAACTGGCCAGCGCGCAACGGCTGGCGGCAGTCAGTTCGGCGGCCTTGCCCATGGCCTGTTCGGCGGCGGGGTCGGTTCAGGTGTTTCGCCCCGACAATGCCGGGGCCGAACATTACGCCATTACAGTGGGCAGTGTTGCGCCCGCGCAGCCGGTTTTGACGCGCTTGCATTCAGCGTGTTTCACCGGTGATGTTCTGGGCAGCCTGAAATGTGATTGCGGCCCGCAGTTACAGGCCGCGCTGGCCGCCATGGCGCAGGCGGGGGGCGGTGTGCTGGTCTACCTTAATCAGGAAGGGCGGGGTATAGGGCTGGCCAACAAGATGCGTGCCTATGCGCTGCAAGATGGCGGGCTGGACACTGTGCAGGCCAACCACCAACTGGGGTTCGAGGATGATGAACGCGATTTTCGCCTTGGTGCGGCGGTTTTGTCATCAATGGGCATTGGGCGGGTGCGGCTGCTGACAAACAACCCTGCGAAGATGCACAGCCTTGCAGGCCATGGAATAGAGGTTGTCGAACGTGTCCCGCTTCAGGTCGGGCAAACGCCGCAAAACGCCCATTATCTGGCGACAAAAGCGCTGAAATCCGGGCATATCCTGCCATGACTGACCCGCGCGCCTTATGGGTGGTCGCCCCTGACCGTGCGGAAATACGCCCCGCCACGGCAGGGGATGGGGTGCGGCTGCGCAGCCTGTATTCCGGCATCAGTCGTGGGACGGAACGTCTGGTTCTGCGCGGCGCGGTTCCCGTGGCAGAACATACCCGCATGCGCGCCCCCCATCAGGAAGGGGCGTTCCCCTATCCGGTGAAATACGGCTATTGCACGGTGGCCGAAATCGCCGAAGGGCCGCAGGCAGGGCGCGCGGTGTTCGCGCTGTTCCCGCATCAGACATGGTTCCGGTTGCCAGATGACGGGTTCGTGCGCCTGCCCGATGCCCTGCCGCCCGCGCGTGCCGTGCTGGCGGCAAATATGGAAACCGCGCTGAATATTGTCTGGGACAGCGGGCTTTCGGCGGGGGACAGGGTGTGCATTATGGGCGCGGGCGTTCTGGGGGCCTTGGTGGGCTACTTATGCGCGCGCTTTCCGGGCTGCGATGTGACGTTGTGTGATATTGACCCCGCCCGTGCAGATCTGGCGCAGGCGCTGGGGTGCCGTTTCACCGCCCCGGCAGACATGCCAAAAGGGCAGGATGTTGTCATCAACACCAGTGCGTCTGCTGCCGGATTGGCCCACGCGCTGGACGCCGCAGGGCCGGGCGCCACTGTGGTGGAAGCCAGCTGGCACGGCACGCAGGCCGTTTCCCTGCCGCTGGGGGGGGCGTTTCACAGCCAGCGGCTGCAACTGGTCAGTTCACAGGTCGGGGCCGTGCCGCCCGCGCGCCTGCCGCGCTGGACATTTCGCCGCCGCCTGCAAAAGGCGCTGGCGCTGCTGTGTGATGACCGGCTGGATATGCTGATTTCCGGCGAAAGCGCGTTTGATGATCTGCCTGCCGACTATCCCTTGATCCTGAATGCGCCAGGCACGTTGTGTCACCGCATCCGCTATGACTGAACCAGAAAGGACGCCCATGTTCGCCGTCGAAGTCAAAGACCATATCATGATTGCCCATTCGCTGCCCTCGCCGGTATTTGGCCCTGCTCAAGGCATGCATGGCGCCACATTCACAGTGGATGCCGCCTTCTTCACCGAGGATCTGGATGATCACGGGCTGGTGGTCGATATTGGCCTTGCGGTTGAGGCGCTTGCCGCCACGCTTGCGCCGCTGCGCTACAAGAACCTTGATGAAATTCCCGAATTCGCCGGGAAATTCACGACAACCGAATTTCTGTGCAAGCATATTTTCGACCAGATGCGCGGCCATATCAGTGCGGGCACCTTGAACGATGCGGGCCGCGTGCGACGGTTGCGCATAACCCTGCACGAAAGCCATATGGCGCGCGCATGGTTTGAAGGGGACGTGTAGACCATGGGTTTTGCGCCGCAATGGCTGGCTTTGCGTGAACCTGCCGACCGGGCGGCGCGGGATGGGGGTTTGCTGGCACATGCGGCGCGGCTGGCGGGACCGTCGCCTGTTATTGTCGATCTGGGCGCGGGAACCGGGGCCAGCCTGCGTGCCCTTGCGCCGCATGTGCCAGCGGGGGCGCAATGGCGGCTGGTGGACAATGATCGCGCGTTGCTGGCGCATGCTGTCGCCGCCCATCCCCAAGCGCGCCCTTTTGCCTGCGATCTGACCAACCTGGCTGATCTGCCGCTGTCGGGGGCCACGCTTGTTTCGGCATCAGCCTTGCTGGACCTTGTTTCCGAAAACTGGGTGCGGGATCTGGCGCAACTGCTGGCACGTCATAAGTTGCCGTTTTATGCGGCGCTGTCCTATGACGGGGTCATGACGTGGCAACCCCAGCTTGCGGGTGATGATGCGGTGACGGGGGCTTTCAACACGGACCAATGCACCGACAAGGGCTTTGGGCCCGCGCTTGGCCCCGCTGCATGGTCCTGCGCGCGACAGGTGTTCACGCAGGCAGGCTATGACGTGTTTTGCGCCCCAAGCCCGTGGGTTCTGGGCCGCGATGATGCCCCCCTGCAGGCGCAATTGCTGGACGGGATTGCAACCGCCGCCGCCCGTGCGGGTTATACGGGTGCGCAGGCGTGGCATGACGCCCGTCAGGCGCTGGTCCCCCGCGGCCAGTGCCTGATCGGTCATCAGGACATTCTGGCGGTGCCAGAAGGTCTTGTGGCGGAACTTGGCGCAGACGGGGGGGTGTGATGGACAAGGCCGATGTCAGTGCGCGGGTCTGGGCGCGCATTTTGAGTATTCGCAATGGCAGCGGCTGCGCCTGTTGTGGGGACTGGACTGCTGCGGAACGCGCGGCGCTGGCAATATATGCCCCGCTTGCGCGCCGCGATCTGGGACCAGTGACCATTGGCCAGATCGGGCAGTCCCTTGACGGGCGCGTGGCAACAGTGGCGGGCGACGCGCGCGATATTTCAGGGCCGGACGGGTTGAAGCACCTGCACCGGCTGCGTGCACTTGCCGATGCGGTTGTCATTGGCGTGCGCACCGCGCTGCATGACAGCCCGCGCCTGACAGTGCGCCTGTGTGATGGGCATAACCCCGCGCGCGTGGTCATTGACCCGCGGGGGCGGTTGCCCAATGACGCGCCGGTGTTCATGGATAATGGCGTGCGGCGCATTGTCTTGCAACATGGCGACACCGCCCGCCCCAAGGGGGTAGAGGTGGTGCGCCTGCCCGCTGCTGCCGGCGGCAGCATGTCGCCGCACCATATTCTGCGCACCTTGCACGCTGCGGGGCTGAACACGGTTCTGGTTGAAGGGGGCGGTATTACCGTGTCGCGTTTCTTTCAGGCGGGGTTGCTGACACGGCTGCATATTGCTGTCGCGCCCTTGCTGATCGGGGGTGGGCCGCAGGGGTTTCATACCGCCAATCCGGTGGCGCTGCTGTCGGACGCGACGCGCCCCGAGACGCGGGTGTTCAATATCGGGTCGGATATCTTGTTTGATTGTGGTTTGACATCCGCGCAGAATATCGTTGCTGCGCCATGGCATGGTATCGCACGGCAGAACAGCTGACGGGCCAAACCCCAGCGCCACGTCGCCAAAACTGGAAAACGCCAGCGCAGGGTTCTGCGCTGGCGTGGGTTCTATGGGAACAGGGTGCAGCGCTTACCAGCTGAAATTGCGCCCCACGGATACGCGCAGATCGCGCCCGCGGCGGGGTTCGTTATTTGCCAGCCCCCCGTCAAGGATGTTGCGATACTGCTTGTTCAGCACATTGTTGACGGCCACCTGCACTTCCAGCCCTGCCATGGCCCCTTGATCGGGGCGCCATGTCGCATACAGGTCGCTTACGCCGTAGCCGGGGAATGCGTCGCCGTTCGCGCGGCTGGCCCCGCGCGCGAATGTCCCGCGCCAGCCATATTCCAGCGTCTGGCCAAAGGCGCGCGCGCCCAGGTCCAGCACAAGTTCATCTTGCGGTGTGGACTCAAGTCTTGCGCCGGTGGTCTGGTCGGTGCCCAGAAGGCGGGAATAGGCGAATTTGGTGAACAGGGTTTCGGTGTCATAGCCGCCTTCCAGTTCGATCCCGCGAATATGGGCGCGGGCAATATTGGCATAGGTTGGCCCCGGAACGGAATTTCCCGGCCGTTCAATCTTGTCGGTAACCCGGTTGCTGAAGGCGGTCAGCTTGACATCCAGACTGTCGCCCTTTGCAAAAACATCGCGCCCGCCATAGGAAAAGCCCGCCTCAAGCGTGCGCGCACGCTCTGGCCGCAGGTCCAGTGACGTGGTTTTGCCCGCCGCGCTGGCAACGTCGAACATCTCGTCAAGTGACGGCGCGCGTTCGGTCTGGGACAGCGACCCGAACACGGCCCAGTCCTCGTTCAGTTTGTAATGCAGCGCGAGGGATGCAACGCGCGCGGTATGGCTGCGCCGCTGTCCGTTTACCACCGCGTCGGAGGGGGTCAGCGCAATGCGATCCGCCCGCAGGCCCAGAACCGCGCTTAGCCGGTCATTCCAGATGAATTCGTTTTGCACGAATACACCATAGCGCCGATCCGTGCCTTCCGGGTGAAAGGAAATTGCGCCGGATTCGCGTTGCGCGGCGCGCTTCTGGTGGGATGCGGTGACGCCCAATGTCAGGTAATTCTCCCACCCCTGGCCCGAGAAGGTGAGGCGGTTTTCAGCGCGCAAGGCCAGCGTGCGGTATTGATAAAACGCATCCTCGAACAGCGGATTGGCTGCCAGAAACGGGTTGCCGGGAACGGCATTTTCCTGATCGATCAGCGTGCGCGAATAGGACAGCTGCACACGGCTGTCCAGCCACGGGGTGCCATTGGCCGGGTTGGTCCAGACCAGTGTTGCCGTGTCATCCTGTGCCTTGCGGTCCACTGTGCCGAAAGCCGGGATATCGGCCACTGATGAATAATTCGCGCCATCCTCGTTGCTGCGCCAGCGCGACAGCGACAGGCTTAGCGTTTGTTCGTTATTGGCGCCGAAGCGGTAGGTGCCCTTCAACAGGCCCGATGTGCCTGCCATGCCCGACCCGGTTACCGGCGTGCCGTCGCCTGATGTGTAATCCCCTTCGCGGCGATGGGTCAGGGCGGCCAGCATCTCGAAGCTTTCGCCAAAGCGCTGGGCCAGGATGACCGACCCAAGCGCGCCACCGCCGTTGCTGTTGGCCCCTGCTTTCACGCGCAGGGTTGTCGTTTCGCCCATTTGCAGGAAATCGGTGGCGTCCTTGGTTTCAAATGCGACAACACCGCCCAATGCGCCGGACCCATACAGCGCCGAAGATGCCGGCCCGCGCAGGATTTCAACGCGTTTATACAGTTCCGGTTCGCCAAAAAACTGGCCCACCTGATACAGCTCACCGTATTTTTCCACACCGTCCACGCTGATGATAATGCGGTTCTGGTCCGATGCGTCCCCGCCCACGCCACGAATATTGTAGCGCTGGCCGGTCATGCGGTCCCCGCCTTGCACCGTGGCACCGGGCACCATGCGCAGCAAATCGCCCGGTGTTGCGGCCTGTTCGCGGTCGATATCTTCCTGCTCCAGTGTGCTGACGGCCTGCGGGGTGTCAACGGCGGTGCGTGCGCGCCCGAAGCCCAGCACGATGCGGCCCAGAAATGACCCTGGCGCAGCTGCAGGTTCCGGGCTGGTCTGTGCCTGTGCGGGCAGTGAAACGCCCATGAGTGCCGGAACGGCAATAACGGTCAAAAGGCGCCCTGTGCGCCCTGCTGTCTTGGTCATCGGTATCCCCTTGGTGGTTGACTGGCTGGCGATACCGCTGGCGTTCTGACAGGTTCGTTACTAATGCTTAGTAAAAGAGTCAAGTTTACTCAGGCGATTTCCGCCGCCTGCGGCAGAATAAATGCCTCATTCGCGCGGGGCAGTGCAGAAACGTGCAGATTGCACCCATAGGCGCGCGACAGGGTGGCATCTGTCAGCACATCGCGCACGCCGCCCTGTGCCAGAACCTGCCCGTCCAGCATCAGGGTAATCCGGTCTGCGAACATGGCCGTCAGGTTCAGGTCATGCATGACCGCAACCACACCGCCGCCCGCGCGCGCGAAGTTGCGCGCCAGTGTCATGACCTGCAACTGGTGCCCGATATCCAGCGCGGCCACGGGTTCGTCCAGAAACAGCCAGCGCGGCACCGCGTCAACGACCGGCTGCCAGACCTGCAGCAACACGCGGGCCAGCTGCGCGCGCGCCTGTTCCCCGCCCGACAATTCCTGAAAATACCGCCCGCCATAGCCCGAAAGCCCCACCTGTTCCAGCGCGCGGGTTGGCAGCAGCGCTGCATCAGGGCGCAGGGCCGTTGCCCCCACCAACCCCAGCCGCACGACTTCATGCACTGTGAAGGGAAAGGCAAGCTGGCTGGCCTGTGGCAACACCGCGCGCAATTCAGCCAGCGCCCAAGCGGGCATTTTGCCTGTGTCCTGTCCGTTCAGCCGCACAGTGCCCGTATGCGCCAGATCGCCGGTGATGGCCCGCAATAGGGTGGTTTTGCCCGACCCGTTTGGCCCGACAATAACGCTGAGCTGTCCTGCTTGCGCGCGCAGGCTGGCATTGTGCAAAACGGGTTTGCCCCCAAGGGCTGCATCAATATTCAGGGCTTCCAGCATGGCGGTTCACATATCCACAATGCCGCGACGGCGCAGCAATATCCACAGAAAAACCGGCCCGCCCAGAACGGCAGTGACAATGCCGATGGGCAGTTCCGCCGGTGCGATGACAAGGCGTGCAATCATATCGGCCAGCAGCAACAACCCCGCGCCCAGCAGGGCCGCTGCGGGCAGCAGGAAGCGATGGTCCGGCCCTATGGCCAGCCGCAGCAGATGCGGCACAACGATTCCGATAAACCCGATCCCGCCCGACACTGCCACGGCTGCGCCGGTTGCGCCTGCAACGGTCAGGATGGCCATATTCTTCATGCGCTGAACGGGAATGCCGATATGCGCCGCAGCCCCTTCGCCCAGCGCCAGCCCGTTCAGCGCGCGCGCCAGCACAGGCGTGGCAATCAGCGCCAGTACCATGATGGGCGCTGCCGCGGCCAGTTTGGCCCAGCTTGCCCCTGCCAGCGACCCCAGCCCCCAAAATGTCAGGTCGCGCAATTGCTGGTCATCCGCGATATAGACCAGAATGCCCGTCAGCGCACCGGCCAGCGCCCCAAGCGCGATACCCGCCAGCAACATGGTTGCCACCGATGTGCGCCCGCGCCGTGTGGACACCCGATAAAGGATCAGCGTTGATGCCCAGCCGCCCAGAAAGGCCGCCAGCGGCACCAGATGCATGCCTGCCACCCCCAGCAGCGCGGCAGGCAGCATTCCGCCCAGAACAATGGCCAGCACAGCGCCAAGCCCGGCCCCTGCGCCCACACCTACAATGCCCGGATCGGCCAGCGGGTTGCGAAACAGCCCCTGCATGACGGCCCCCGACACGGCCAGCGATGCGCCCACCAACAAGCCCGTCAACAACCGTGGCAGGCGGATGTCGAACAGGACCACCCGTTCGCGCAGGCTCAGCGCCTCGCCGCTGGCCAGTTTCCACGCCACATCTGCCAGCGACACACCCGCAGCGCCAACCCCCAGCGACAGCACGGACACCCCTGCCACGAACACCGTCAATGCGGCCAGTGCGGCGCGGGCGCGCTGCGCGCGGTCGCCCGCCACCACCGCCTCAGGGCCGCGCGACGGGACGGAAAGCGCAACCATGCCCTTAGCCCCCCTGATGCGTCAGCGATGGATAGATGGCCTTGTGCAGGTCATGGGCGGCCTGTGCAGTGCGCGGGCCAAACCCCAACAGGTAAATCCCGTTCATGCGGATGATCTGCCCTTTTTGTGCCGCAGGCGTCAGGCCAAGTGCGGGATGGGCGGCAATTTCGGCATTACTCAGGGCGTGGTCCCCGTCGCGGTCCATCATCACGATGACATCTGGCGCGGCGGCGGCAATGGCTTCGTCTGTCAGCAGGCGGTAGCCCGCGAAATCGTCGAAGGCGTTGACCGCCCCCGCCAGTTCGATCATGGCGCCTGCGCCAGTGTCACGCCCGGCGGCATTGATACGCCCCCCTTGCGCGGACAGCACGAACATGGCGCGCCGGGGCGTTCTGACCAGTGCGGTCTGGTCTGCCAGTGCCGCGAAATCGGCGCGCAGTTCTGCCACAAGGGCCGCGCCCGCATCCTGGGCGTGCAAATGCTGCGCGACCATTTCGACACGTTCCAGCACCGCGCCCGCGCTTGGGGCTTCCGTGATCTGGACAAAGGGCACGTCTGCGGCCTGCATGATCTGAATAGTTTCCAGCGGTCCCGCCCCTTCAGACGCAAGGATCAGGTCGGGGTCAAGCTGCAACAGCCCTTCGGGCGACAAGGCCCGCATATAGCCCACATCCGGCAGGTCATTGACGGGGGGTGGAAAGCTGGCGGTGGTGTCGCGCCCCACAAGGCGGTGGTCCTGCCCCAGCGCATACACAATTTCCGCAAGCCCCCCGCCAATGACCACAACGCGGTCCTGCGCCGCAGCGGGGGTGACCAGCATCAGGGTTGCCAGCGCCGCGCGGATCATGCTGCACCCCCTTGCGCACGGGGCAGGGTTTCCAGCAGCGCCTGAAACGCGGTGGTGTCCGGGTCGCGCTTGCCGAAGATCTGTGTGATCAGGCCGCCATCTGCGTCAAACGCTTCAACGGAATGGGCCATGCCGTGGCGGGTGGGTTTGGACACCAGCCAGACTTCGGCAATATGGTCGGTGCGCAAATGCAGGTTGAAGCGCGGGTCCATGACATTGATCCATGGTCCCATCGGGGTGACTTGGGCAATGGGGCCACCATGAATCTGGATACAGCCCTGATTGCCCACAAAGATCATCAGTGGCACCGATTGCGCCGCCGCCCCGTGCAGCAAGTCCACGATGGCATCAGCGGCAAGGGGCTTGGCCCATTGTTCACCGACGATGCGGTATGCCCCAAGGCGGTTCATCTTCAGCCGTGCAGCAAGGCGCAGGAACTGATGGGTGTCGGTCATTGCGGCCCAGTCGCGGCGCAATTCCTCCAGCTTCTCGGGGCGGGATTTCGGGGCCTCGACCGGGGGGCGGGGGGTCAGTTCCACGCGGTCGGACTGGTTGGGCAGGCGCAAATCTGACACCAGCGTGTCAAACGCGGCGCGGTCCGAATGGTCGTTCAGAAAGACCTTGTGCACCGCATCGCCTGCGGCGTCAAACACCTGAACAGATGGGCGCGGTCCGTCCAGCAGGGCAAAGCCATGGACCCAATGGCGCGGGAACATGCGCAGGTCAATTTCCGCGCCCAGCACCATGGAAGCATGTGCGCCAGCGTGATAATCCTCATAGGTTCCGGTGCGTTCATGCACGCAAGAGGCGTTGCGCGTCAGCGCCATGACATCGCCCAGACGCTGGATTGCAGGCATCAGCCTGTCCAGTGCGGGATCAATGCGCACCACACGGCTGCCATCGACATGGGCTGCCACAAGGGTGGCTTCCGTCACATCGAACTTGTCAGCCAGATCGCGGGCGCGGGTTTTGGGGTGGTCCTGGCGGGCCTGCCGCAGGTCGGCGGGTGTGGGGCGGGTTGCAAGGTCAAGTGTCATCGAATGCTCCTGTCAGTCGCGAGTGATTTTGGGTCAGGCGCGTGTCTGGCAGCGTGCTGGATGGCGCGAAACGGCAGGGCCGCTTCATTCTTGACAGTTTCACTAGGATAATGTTAGGCGCAGTTCAAGCGCAAATTCTGCGCAGCCAGCCCCAACCAGCCATGGTGCCAGCCCTTCCCCGTAAAAACACCTGTGATGAAAGGCCGCGACATGCGCGTTGTGCATATTATTCCGGCGCTTGCCGTTTCTTTGGGCCTGGCATGGCCTGCCCATGCGGATGATCCCGCATTGCGTATAAGGCTGGATCAGGCCACGCAGTTGCAAGATGATTGCCAGCTTTTCTTCGTGCTGGAAAACCAGTTGGGCGCGGGCATTGACAGCTTGCAGGCCGAAACAGTGCTGCTTGGCCCCGAAAACCGTGTCTTGCGCCTAAGTTTGCTGGATTTTCAGTCCTTGCCCGAAAGCGGGCTGCGGGTGCGCAGTTTTCAGTTCCCGTCCCTTGGTTGTGACCAGATCGGGCGGGTTTTGTTCAACGCTGTGGGCGAATGCGCGCCCTTGGGCGCTGCGGCCTGCACCGCCGCGCTGCATGTCGACAGCCAAACCGCCATCGAGGTGATGAAATGACCATCACTTTTGCCAGTATTCTGGACGATCTGGCCGGTTTTCTGGCACTGGGGGGGCCGGTTGTGGCGGTCTTGTTGGCCATGTCACTGGTGGCGCTGGCGCTGGTTCTGCTCAAGCTGTGGCAATTCCGGCGCGCGGGTGTCGGGGACCACGCTGATATTGTCGCGGCGCTGGACCTGATGGACCGCGGTGCCGCACATGCCGCCATCACGCGCGCCGCGCAGGGGCGCAACCATCTTGCCCCGCTGACCGTGCTGGCGCTGACCGTGGTCAATGCGCGCGACACACAAGGCGATGCAGTGCGCGCGCGGTTGACGGGCCTGGCCGAAGCAGCAACAACGCGCCTGCAATCCGGGTTCCGGGCACTAGACAGCATTGCACAGGTTGCGCCCTTGCTGGGGTTGTTTGGCACGGTTCTGGGCATGATCAGCGCGTTCCAGTCCCTGCAGGATGCAGGCGCGGCGGTGGACCCGTCCGCGCTGGCGGGGGGGATATGGGTTGCGCTATTGACCACAGCTGTGGGCCTTGGCGTTGCCATGCCCACAGCGCTGGTGCTGACATGGTTTGAATCGCGCGTCATGCGCGAAGCACAGCTGGCCATGCAGATCATTGACGTGGCGCTGTGTTCAGGGTTGGCGCAAGACTGCGCGCGCGGGATGGTGGCGGCCCCGCCCGCGACGGTGGCGCAGCATGCCTGAACGGCTGGACATAGCGATCCGGCGCAAGCGGTTATCCATGACCTCGCTGATTGATGTGATCTTTCTGTTGCTGCTGTTCTTCATGCTCAGTTCCACTTTTGCACGGCAGGGGGAAGTGCCGCTTGATCTGGCCATGGGGGGGGCGACGGAAATGCCTGAAACCCCGCCGTTGTTTTTGCAACTGGCCCCTGATGGATTGCGCCTGAACAGCGTTCAGGGCACGGATGACGACCTGCAAGCCGCCCTTGACACCCCCGAAGGCGGGCTGGTGCTGGTGGCACTGGCGGACGGGGTTGATGCGCAACGTCTGGCCGATATCCTGTATCTGATCCAGCGCCGAAACGGCTGGCGCATTGGCGTTATCGGGGGGGGCGGCACATGACGCGGCGTGCAGTATCCCTTGTCCCCCGTGCGCGGCCCGAACCCAACATCGCGCTGATCAACATCGTGTTTCTGATGCTGGTGTTTTTCCTGATTGCGGGCAGTCTGGCCCCGCGCCCCGACCCCGATGTGACGCTTGTCAGCCTGTCGGATATCGCCACCCATCCCCCCAGCGATGCGCTGGTGCTGCTGGCCGATGGCACATTGCGCCTGAACGGGCAGGCCGTGACCTTGCCCGACGCGGTGGGCCAACTGGCGGGACAGGCACGGGTGCGCCTGTTGCCGGACCGTGCGGCCCCTGCAGCGATATTGATCGAAACGGCGCAGGCATTGCGCAGGGGGGGTGCGCCAAAACTGGTTCTTGTCACACAGGAGGGGTTGAAATGACCGCTGCCGCAGTATTTCGGGCCTGCCCAAGGGTGAACGGATGCCCCTTCGTGACCACCCGCCATTTGCGCAACCTGGACCTGCGCCCGAAGGCGCGCACCATCGCGCTGGCGCTGTGCGCGTCAGTTGCGGTGCATCTGGGGGCGATGGCGGGACTTGGGCCGCGCGGGGAGCCTGTGCTGATCGAGGGCGGCGGCGAAGCGGCACCAGCGGCGCTTGGCACCAGTTTTGAGGATTTTGCCATGGGCAGCAGCCAGCCTGCGCCCCTGACCCCGATGCCGCCCGATGTCCCGCCACAAACTGTCACCGCGCTGGACCCGTCCCCGCTGCCGCCAGAGCAGACAGCGCAACCGGTCCCGGCGGCTGTGGCCGTTGCGCAGGCAACGCTGCCCCTGCAGCAACAGACCGCACAGCCCGTGATGCGCGCGCCCATGGCCGAAGTCGCGGTTCTGCCCGATGTGGTGGACCCTGTGGCCGCTGCGCCCGAGCTTGCTGTGCTGACACCCCCAGAAATGTTGCCCCCCGACCTGAAGCGCAGCGACCGCCCCGAGACCCTGCAACCCGATCCCGCCGAACCGGCTGTTCCTGTGGAACAGGCGCATATCCCGCCCAGCCCCAAGGTTAGCCCCCGCCCACCCGCGCGCCCGCGCGACCAGACCACCCCGGCCCCGCCCGCGCCACGGCAAACCGCAACTTCCCCTGCCGCCCCGCGCGGGAACGCCGCGCAAAATGCACAGCGCGGATCGCAACAAGGCACGGACGGGCAGGCGGCCTACAGGGCGGCAGCGCGCGCACAGACCGCACAGGCAGGGAATGCGGCAGCGTCCAGTTACCCCGGCGAAGTCATGCGCCGCATCCAGCAGGTGCGCCAGGCCCGCAGCCCCGCGCGCGGGCGTGTTTTGGTGGCGTTCGGTGTGGCGGAAAACGGCGCGTTGGCATCGGTCAGTGTCGCGCGCAGTTCGGGCCATGCCGGGCTTGATCAGGTAGCGCTGGACCATATCCGCCGCGCGGCCCCGTTCCCCGCCCCCCCTGCAGGGGCACAGCGGCAATTCAGCTTCGAGTTTGTCGGGCGGTAAGGGGTGCGCTGGTGCGCGAAGGTTGCTTGGGGGGCTGCCGCCCCCCAAACCCCCTGCCTCAAGGGGGCATCCCGCCCCCTTGAGAAACCCCGTTTCGGGGATATTTACGCCAGAATGAAAGCTGCACCCGGTAAGCCCTGTATCTGAGGGCATTGCAGTATCAGGGGGGCAAGACGTATTGCGATGGATCAGCGCGCGGCGTTGGTTGACAGCAGGTCAGGCAGGAACAGGACCAGTGCCGGGAAGGCCACGATCAGCGCGACGACCACGAAATCCGCAAGAATGAAGGGCAGCACACCGCGGAACACTTCGGTGACGGTGACGTATTTGCTGGCCACGTTCTTGATAACGAACACGTTCATCCCCACTGGCGGGGTTATCATGCCGACCTCCAGCAGTTTGACGACCAGAACCCCGAACCACACGAGGCTGAGGCCCTGCGCATCGATCAGGGGCAGGAAGATGGGCAGGGTCACCAGCATAGCGCCAAACGGTTCCATGAACGTGCCAAGGATCAGGTAGATGATGATGATCACCAAAAGCACAGTGATAAGCGACATTCCGGACCCGGACACGAAGGACGATATCAGGTTCGAGACGCCCGACAGGCCCAGAAAGCGCGTGAACATGGTGGCGCCGATGCCGATGATCAGCAGCGAGCCAGTGGTGATGACTGTTTCGGTGACCGAATCGGTGAAGGCCTTGCGTGTCAGGCGCCCCATGGAGGCTGCAAGAATGATGGTTCCCAGCGCGCCCACGGCGCCTGCCTGTGTGGCGGTGAACAGGCCGGAGAACAGCCCGCCAAATATCAGGGCGATCAGGGCCAGAATGGGGGCCACCTGTGCAAGGGCGCGCCACATATCTGTGGATTCGACGGCCGCCTGACGCGGGATGATGTCGGGGCGCAGCCACGCGATGATCAGAACAACAATGCAATAGGACAGCGCTGTAAGCAGCCCGATTGCGATACCGCCAAGGAACACTTCGATGATCGAGGTTTCCGCGATGACGCCATAGATGATCATCAGGATGGAGGGGGGGATGAGTGCGCCGATGGTGCCGCCTGCGGCAATGCACCCGGACGCGATGGAGGGGCGATAGCCTGCCTTGACCATTTCGGGGATGGCGATACGCCCCATGGCCGCTGCACAGGCCAGCGATGACCCCGACACGGCAGCAAAGCCCGAACAGGCGAAAACCGACGAGATGGCCAGCCCGCCGGGAAGTCTGGCCAGCAGCGCTTTTGCGGCTTCGAACAGGCCGCCGGTCAGCCCCGTGTGATAGGCGATGAACCCCATCAGCAGGAACATTGGCACCGCGCTCATGGTCCATTTTGCAGCGAACGCATAGGGGGTGTTTGACAAGATGCCCATGGCCGGGTTCCAGCCGATCATGGCCCAGATCCCGCCAAAGGACACCACGATCAGCGCAAGCGCCACAGGCAGGCGCAGCACCAGAAGACCCATCAGGATGGCAACACCCCAAAGACCGATTTCAACGCTCATGTTTCATCGCCTTTTGTGGTCGCGTCCAGCGTGTGACGGATGGTGGCAGACGCGATGGCCAGCGCCATCAGCACACAGGCCAGTGTGGCAAGGGCAAACCCCGCAGGAACAATGAAGTAGGAATGCCAGACCGGCATTTGAAACCGCACCAGTTCGACGAAGGACCCTGAACTGGCCTCTCTCATGGCTTTTAGCCAGTTGGCATAGGTCATCACAGCATAGATGCCTGCGGCGCTGATATAGATCACGAAATCCGATACCATCCGCACTGGGCGGGATATGGCGAAATCCAGCAATTCCACGGCAATCATCTGGTTGCGCAGCGTCAGAAAGCCCAGCGGCAGAAACGCTACCGCGACCATGTAATAGCGCGCGACGATTTCGGGCGTGGTGTTCATGGACATACTGAACACATTCAACAAAACCACATCCAGACTGACATGCAGCATCATCAGCACCACGGCAGCTGCCGCGATCAGGGACAGGCCCCGACACAGGCCCACGGCCAGTTTGACCAGTAAAATCATATCAGCCCCCGCGTAGACCCCTTCGGCCATAGGTGGCCGAAGGGAAAGGATTTATACAGGACCATTACAGCCCGTAGCTGGACAGATCGACATCGGCCCAGATTTCATCCATGGCGCGGGCGGCCAGCGCTTCGGGATCGTCGCCCAGTTCCTCCACGATGGTGGTCCATTTTTCAACCAGTGCCGCAAAATCGCCTGCCAGCGGGTCGGCGCTGATGCGCGCTTCGGCATCTGCGGCGGCAAATGCGTTCGAGGCTTCCAGAAGGGCATCATCAGGCGTGATGATTTCGATTCCTGCCGCTTCCACAGCATTGCGGGCAGCTTCGGGCAGTTGGAAGCCCCAGCGGTCGGTCAGGGTGGGGTTGGCGCGATTGGCGGCGCGCACAAATGTGGCGCGGTCGTCTGCACTCATGGCGGACCAGGTGGACTGGTTCACAGTGAAGTTCGAGGTCACATGATAGGTGCCCAGCGGAACGCTGGTGGTATAGCGGGCCACATCGACCAGACGGAAGGACAGCATGTCGACAATGGATGCCATGGAGCCGTCAATGGTGCCTTGGTTCATGCCCTCAAACTGTTCGCCAACGGGCATATTGACCGGGGTTGCGCCGAAATTCTCGGCCCAGCGCGAGAAGGGCGCCCCGCCGGAGCGCAGGCGCAGGCCCTGCAGATCCTCGATTGTGCGCACGGGGGTTGTGGTGATCAGAACATAGGGGTCCGACGCACCGGCGCCCAGAAACACCATTCCCTTGTTGCTGAATTCCTGCTGGCAGGGTTCGCAGTTTACCACGAATTCGGTCATGGCCATTGCCATGGCATGGGAAATACGCCCGATCAGGGCCATGTCGCCCGCGACATTGGTGCGCGCGAAATCTGCAGGAAAGAACAGCGGCAACAGGTTGCCGATATTGATAAGTTCAGATTGCAGCGCATCAGGCACCTGTGTCAGGGATACGACTTCCGGGCCAATCAGCGTCATGCTCATGCTGCCGCCGCTTTCTTCCTCAAGATAAGTGGCGAATTTCTCATACATATAGGTTGACGGGTGCGCCTGCGATGCGCCTGCGGCACCGCGCAGGTTTTGGGCTTGCGCGCCGCTGGCGGCGGCAACGGCAAATGCCGCGCCCATCATCAATGTTTTGGTCAGTTTCATGGTTTTCTCCTCCCAGGTGTTGATCGTTTTTATTGTCCGTCAGGTCTGGCGCTGGGTATCAGTGCAAGTGTCCTGTATCGGGGCAATTCCGCAGTATTTCCGAAGCAGGTGATTCAGGTCCTGCTGTTCTTTTGGTGTCAGCCCGCCACGTTCATGCGGGGCGTTCGCGCCATATTGGGCGCGTGTGCTGTCCAGTGCCACCAACCCTGCAGGCAGGATTGACAGTTTCACGATGCGCCGGTTTTTGGGCGGGATGGTGCGCATGACCAGACCGCGATCTTCAAAACCGCGTATCAGGCGCGTCATGGCCGCAGGTTTGATATATAGCGCGCGGGCAAGCAGGCCCTGTTGAACGCCGGGTGTTCGGGCAATGACCTGAAGGATGGTGTATTCCGCCGCACTAAGACAAACGGCATGTTCGCTTTGGTCCAGGGCTTCGCGCACCTGAAGCCATGCAATGCGCAACAAAAACCCGGTGTTATGGCGCAACCCCCCGAAATTCAGGCCATCTTCGAGGTTTTCCATGCTGCGCCGGGTATTTGCGGGCAATGCCGATTCTTCTGTTTGTCCCAGCATGACAATTCCCCCTCCGGGATAAATGTTATGCGATAAACAGTTCCAAATCAAACAGTTTCTTTTGGACTGTTTTGTTGGAGGTGCATAGGGTCACGCGCTTATGATCGTGGTCTGACCCGCATCCGGGGGGGTATAGAGTTCCGAAATACGGGCGGAATGGCTGTCGCGCATGGCACGCTGGTTCAGGCTGCCTTTTTCTGTGACCTCTCCCTTGTCGAAACTTGGGGTTGTGTCCAGAACCATGGCGCGCCTCACGCGGCTGGCGGACCCTGTGGCACGTTTTGCGGCATTGCTCAGGCAGGCTTGCAAACGGGCTGTCAGTTCATCCTCGGGCAAGGTTTTGGCCTTCTCCGACAACAACAAAAGCGCCCCCAGTTCGGGCTGGTTTTCCCCCACGATCACGGCATCACGAATCAACCCGCCCATGGCATCGACAAGGGCGGCGCGCACACTGCCCACCGACACCCATGTTCCGGTCGACAGTTTGAAATTCTCGGCCACGCGCCCGTCAAAATAGAACCCTTTGGCCAGATCCTGCGGGTCGGCGGGGCGCAGGGCGTCGCCCAGACAGTAAAACCCTTCGTCGTCGAATGCCTCGGCGGTGCGGGCGGGGTCGCCATAATACCCCGGCGTGATGGTCGGCCCTTTCAGGCGCGCTTCCAGCTTGTCCCCCGATGGCACCAGTTTCAATGTCAACCCGCGCGATGGCACCCCCAGATTGCCCGCCTTGTCCTGAAGATGCGTGCAGGCCAGCGCGAAGGGCGCTGTTTCCGTGGCCCCAAGGCCGGTTGCCAGCAGCACATCGCGCCCAGTTACCTTGCGCCCCAGCGCGGACAGGCGGTCCCATGTGTGCTGTGCCATGCCCGCGCCCGCGTAAAACAACATGCCCAGCTTGGCGTAGAATTTCTGCGCCAAAGCGTCATCTTGTTCCAGCGCGTCAATCAGCATGTCATAGCCCACGGGCACGTTGAAATACCATGTGCAGGAGATGTCTTGCAGGTTGCGCAGGGTTTCGGAAAATTTTCCGGGAACGGGGCGGCCATCATCAATATAGTAACTGCCGCCATTGGTCAGTACCAGATAATTGACCTTGTTGCCCGCAGCAGTGTGGTTCCATGGCGCCCAGTCCAGCACAACGGGCGGTTCCCATGTCAGGAAGCGGTAGCAATCGCGCATCATTGCAGCCATGGCGCAAATCATGCGGTTGGTGTTGATCACGGCCTTTGGGCTGCCGGTGGACCCGGATGTGAACAGGTATTTCACAACTGTGTCGGGTGTCAGGGCGGCGCGTGCGGCAGTCGCATCGCCGGGGTCGGCGGTCAGCAAGCTGTCAAAGGTAATGGCATCTGTCCCGCCCCCATGCAGGGTAATGACATTCCGCCCCGTGGTGGCAATAGCGGCAAGCGCGGGCGCGAACGCCGCGCCGTCATCAGCGAATACCGCACCCGGTTGCAGCAAGGTCGCGATGTCGCGCAGTTTGCCATGATCCTTGGATACCAGCGAATAGGCAGGCGATACGGGCGCATAGGGAATGCCCGTATAGGTGCAGGCCAGCCCCAGCAGCGCATGTTCCAGACTGTTTTCAGACAACACCAGAAGCGGCCGGTCCGGTCCCAGCCCCAACCCCAGCAGGGCCGCGCCAATGCTGCGCGCCATGTCGCGGGCTTGCGCGTAGCTGATGCGCCGCCAGTCCCCGCCATCTGCACGCCGCGCCATCCATGTGGCATCGGGGGTCGTATCGGCCCAGTGGTCCAGATAATCCGCGACCACTGGCAAATGGTCGGGCAACGGCTCGGCCTGACTCATCAAGATGGTGCCATCGGGGCGGTGCTCATACGCGAATACAGGCGACCAGAAGCGGGACGTTGCAGGGGGGTGGACAGTCATTTTGGTGCGTTCTCCGGGTGTGTTTGGGCCGCTGGCGGGGGGTGCGGGGGCTGATTTGTCGCGCGGGGTCAGGCTTGGGTGTCATTCTCGCAACTGCGCCGCAACCGATGCAACAGGTCAAGAAACTGCGCCTGTTCCTGCGGGCTGAACACCGCAAGCAATTGTTCTTCGCGCGCCCGCGCCTGCGCCATGGTGTTTTCCAGTTTCTGACGCCCTTGCGGTGTGGGCAGCAGCGCTTGCGACCGCCTGTCACCGGGCACGGCCTCGCGGCGGACAAGCCCGCCCTGTTCCAGATCATCGATGATCGCAACCAGACCAGAGCGTTCGATCCCAAGTTGGCGCGCCACATCGCTTTGCGTGATTTGGGGACAGTCAACAATAAGGCCAAGAACGGTCATGGTGCGCGGCGAAATACCCGCCCCTTCGACGCCATGGCGAAAATCATCACGGAAAATCATGTAGGCGCGTTTCAGGTTGTATCCGAAAAGCGTTTCAATGCTGCGATCTGCATCAGCTTCGCTGAATTTGTCCTGTTCAAATGTATTTCGCATGTCATCATCCGGCACGTTGTCAGGGGGGCGGCGCGGCGGTGACGCCTGCAATACGATTAGCAGGTTGATCGTTACCTTACAATACTGTTTACTAGGTAACGTATTTCTGCAATATGAACCCCGACCACACAGGAGGGAAAGATGGACGGCACCACGCAAGCGCTTGTAACCTATGAGCTTAAGGACGAAATTGCCGTCATCGGCCTGAACCGGCCTGAGAAGCGCAACGCCATTTCCGACCGGCTGGTAGAGGCCCTGCATGTGGCCGCCACCCGCGCGCGTGCCGAAGCGCGTGCCGCCGTTATTCACGGCGCGGGCGATCATTTTTGCGCTGGTCTGGACCTGGCCGAGCATCGGGAAAAACCGCTGTTTGAGGCGATTCAAGGGTCGCGGCGCTGGCATGCGGTGTTCACGGAATTCGAACGCGGGGAAATTCCGTTCATCAGCGCATTGCATGGCGCAGTGGTGGGCGGCGGGTTCGAACTGGCCGCGGCGACCCATATTCGCGTGGCGGATGACAGCACGTTTTTCGGCCTTCCCGAAGGGCAGCGCGGCATTTTCGTGGGTGGGGGCGGGTCTGTCCGCGTAGGACGCCTGATCGGGGCTGCGCGCATGACCGACATGATGCTGACAGGGCGCACTGTGTCGCCCGCCCAGATGGAACAATGGGGCGGTGTGTCCTATGTCGTGCCCAAAGGGCGCGCGCTGGACACGGCCATGGACCTTGCGCGCAAGGCCGCATCGAACGCGCCATTGTCGAATTATGCAGTGCTCAACGCCTTGCCGCGCATTGCCGAAATGTCAGTGGAAGATGGGCTGTTCACCGAATCAGTGGTGTCGGCGCTGACCTCGGAAACACCCGAAGCAAAACAGCGCCTGCGCGATTTTCTGGAAAAACGCACAGCGCGCCTGAAAGCCCCTGACGCATCGTGATGGATAAACGCGCCTGCAAGAAACCTGCCAGACAAAGGATCCTCTCATGAACCTGGACGAGATTGTCGCAATCGACTTTCATACCCATGCCGAAGAACCCTGCAACTGCCACCGCGACGATGGCTATAACGAATTCCAACAAGGCATGGCGGCCTATTTCAAGAACCCGGCAGGCGTGGACGGCATGCTGCCCACGGTGCCGCAAACCGCCGAGTATTACCGCGCGCGCAAGATTGCCGCCGTGATTTTTGGCGTCGATGCCGAACGCGAAACCGGCTTCTACCGCCATACAAATGAAGAAATCGCGGAGCTTTGCGCCGCGAATTCCGACATTCTGATTCCCTTTGCATCGATTGATCCCGCCAAGGGCAAGCTGGGCGCCCGCGAAGCCCGCCGTCTGGTGCGCGAATTCGGCGTCAAGGGGTTCAAATTCCATCCCACCATGCAGGGTTTCTTCCCAAATGACCGCATGGCCTATCCCTTGTATGAAGCTATCGCCGAAGAAGGCGCGATCATGCTGTTCCATACCGGGCAAACCGGGGTCGGGTCGGGCATGCGCGGCGGAATGGGCATGCGGCTGAAATATTCAAACCCCATGCATATTGATGATGTGGCGGTGGACTTCCCCGATACATCCATTGTTCTGGCGCACCCGTCCTTTCCCTGGACAGAAGAAGGGTTGTCGGTGGCGCAGCATAAGCCCAATGTCTATATCGACATGTCGGGCTGGTCGCCAAAATACTTCCCGCCAATCTTCATCCATTATGCCAACACGCTGCTGAAACGCAAAATGCTGTTCGGCTCCGACTGGCCCGCCATCACACCGGACCGCTGGCTAAGTGATTTTGCAGAACTCAACATCCGCGAAGAAGTGCGCCCGCTGATCCTGAAGGAAAATGCCGCACGCTTGCTGAAACTCATGGACTGAAAAATGGGGCCTTCTGGTCCCATTTGCCAATCTGCGCTGGCGTCAGGCCGGTGCAGGGACGGGGAACACCAGCCCGTCAAAAATCTTGCGCGTGGTCCGCATGACGCCGGCGCGTGCCACTGTGCCGTCAGTTCCGGTTTCAATCAGCACCTCTGCGGCACCTGTCGGGTGTTCAATACTGTATCGGCCATCCTTGGGCCTGCGCGCCAAAGGAAAGGCTACACTGCCCGGCAAGGCGCAGGCCGTGGCCACCGAAACCGCCGCAAAAACGCCAATCGTTGCGTGGCAGCGATGCGGAATGAAGCTGCGTGTGGAAATGGCCCCGCCCGCCATGGGGTCAGAAACCAGCGTCATTTTCGGCACGGATTTTTCGCGCACATCGCCCAAATTCATCATTGGGCCAACCGCCAGACGAATCTCCTCCAGCCGCGCTTTCAACGCATCATGGGCGTCCAGATCCTCGCGGCTTTCCTGCCCGGTAATGCCAAAATCAGCGGCGCGCAGCACCACAATGGGCATACCATTGTCAATGCAGGTCACCTCAACACCTTTCACCACATCCAGCACATTTCCCGTGGGCAAAAGCGCCCCGCACATGGACCCGGCAATATTTTCAAACATCAAGGGCAGCGCCGCATGGTGCCCCGGAACCCCGTCAATAGCCGTCTCCCCCGCATAGGAAACCTTGCCATCAGGCGTTCGCACGCGCGCCAGCGCCACTTCGCCAGTGTTGCGCATGTGAATGCGCACGGGCGTTTCCCCGTCTTGCGCGCGCACCAACCCGCGCTCAATCGCCGCCGGTCCGACACCAGCCAGAATATTGCCGCAGCCCTGCGCATCGGACACCAGCGCGCGGTCAACAAACACCTGCAAAAACAGGTAGTCCACATCCGCATCCTCGCGCGTCGACGGTGACAGGATGGCAACTTTTGACGTCAGCGGATCGCCACCGCCCATGCCGTCAATCTGGCGCGGATCAGGGCTTCCCATCAGCCCCAGCAACACGGCATCGCGCGCGCCAATTTCCTGCGGCAGATCCGTGGCCAGCAGATAGGCCCCCTTGGACGTCCCCCCCCGCATCCAAAGACACGGAATTCCCTGTTGCCAAAAATCACGCATGACTGGCCCTTCATCTTGCCAAAAATACTCTCAGGGGGTGAATTTGGCAGCGCCAAAGAGGGGGCGGAACGCCCCCTGGTCACCCTAAATATATTTCAGGCCCTTCTCGGCCAGTTTTGCACGCATATTATAGATATCCAGCCCCAGTTCGCCTGCCGCCAGCCGCGTGCGCTTGGCCTCTTCCGCGTCCAGCCGGGCCTGTGCCTTGGCGGCCACGTCTTGCGCCTGCGCCTGTGGCACGACGACCACGCCATCATCATCTGCAATGATCACGTCACCGGCGGCGATGGCCTGCCCTGCGCAGACGATCGGCACATTCACTGATCCCAGCGTTTCCTTGACTGTTCCTTGGGCGGAAATGGCCTTGGACCAGACCGGAAAGCCCATCTCCTGCAAATCCGCCACATCGCGCACACCAGCGTCGATGATCAGCCCGCGACAGCCGCGCGCCATCGCGCTGGTGGCCAGAAGATCCCCGAAATAGCCGGTATCACAAGGGCTGGTGGGGGCAAGAACCAGAATGTCACCATCGTGCAATTGCTCAATGGCGACATGCAGCATCCAGTTGTCGCCCGGGGGGGCGCTGATGGTCACCGCTGACCCCGCAATCCGTGCGCCGCGCCAGATGGGGCGCATATAGGACGCCAGACAGCCGCTGCGCCCCTGCGCTTCATGCACAGTGGCCGCGCCCGCACGACCCAGCGCATCAATAATTGCGCGATCCGCGCGCGGAATATTCTGAACGACAACAGACATGTATCAGCCTTTCTGTGGCACTGGCGGGGTGCCGTGGGTATGGAATGTCTCAATGGTTTTCAGTCCCCAGGCCTGCCCCTTCTTGCGGTCGGCCTCGGTCCAGCAGACAGGTTCCCAGTCCGGCGCAAGGATCAGGCGCGCGCCTGCATTGGCCAGTTCCACGCGGTTTCCGGCGGGTTCCCAGACATACAGGAAAAACGTGCCCTGAATGGCGTGCTTATGCGGGCCGGTTTCGATATGCACCCCGTTTTGCAGGAAAATATCGGCCGCGCGCAAGATATCTTCGCGCTGGTCGGTGGCATAGGTGACATGATGCAACCGCGCGTGCCCCCCCCCGTGTTCTTCGGTGCAGGCCAGATCATAGGTTTTGTTATTGATGGTGAACCAGCACCCCCCGATGCGGCCATTGTCCAGCTGGATGTATTCGGTCACCCGGCTGCCCAGACAGGTTTCCATGAACCGCCGGAATTCGGTGACATCGGCGGCCAGAAGGTTCAGGTGGTCTATGCGGCGCGGGGCAGCCCCTGTAAATGCGCTGGCGGTGTTTTTCAGCGCGGGTGTGTCCGCGTCATCGGGTTCGGCGCGGCGGGTGTCGTAATAAATCTCGAAAACATGGCCGAACGGGTCTTCAAACCGGAAGGCGCGCCCGTGGCTGTCGTCGCCATCGCCCCAGCCATGCACCTTGTAGCCAGACGCCTCGATGGCGGCCACGCGCCGCGCCAATGCGTCGGGGCTGGCCGCGCGATACCCGATATGGCCCACGCCGGTGGTGGTGGCGCGCGTCAGTTTCAGGGTGCAGAATTCATAATCATCCCACGCGCGCAGATAGGCGCTGTTTTCATCCTGCCCGGACAGTTTCAGCCCATAGATGCGGGTGAAGAAATCAAGGCTTTCGTCGAACTTGTCGGTCAGCATTTCGACATGGCCCAGATGGGCGATATCGAAGCCTGGATTGGTGGGGGGGGTCATGCCGTCCCTTCCTTACAGTTCATCCACAGTGCGCGGAAAGATGGATTGGAACCCTTCGGCATATTTGCAGTCCCGCCCGCCCGACATGCCGCCCGAATTGCGCTTGAAGTGATTGGCACGCTGTTGGGCAACGCGGGTGTAATAGTCCCACAAATGCACCTGCCCGTTCATATGTTCCATGGCGGCGCGCTTCTTGTCCCAGACGGGCGTGATGTCCAGAAAGGTGTCCGGCTTCCAGCCCATCTGTTCGGTCTGGTGGGGTTCAAACAGGTAAAGCTGCGGCGCGCCCAGAACCTTTTCGCCGGGGTTATGGCCCCAGGCCTGCGCGATCATGCGGCATTCAAGCGCGATCTGGGTCGTGTACATATGGTCGGTATTATAAGGGTCATACTGGCTGTGGCTTAGCATAAAGGCTGGCTGCACCTTGCGGATCAGGTCAACCAGACGCATCTTGTCGTCTTGTTCCAGATGCAGCGGGTAATCGCCCAGATCGAAGCATTCCAGATGATGCACGCCCAGCACGTCAGCGGCGGCTTCTGCTTCGGCGCGGCGGTTGGCCTTCACCTCGTCCAGGGTTTTGCCTTCTTTCCACAGGCGCGCGCTTTCGCCCCGTTCCCCGAATGACAGGCACGCCACAGTGACCTGATAGCCCATTTCTGCATGCAGCGCGATAGCGCCCCCGCAGCGCCAGACAAAATCAGCGGCATGGGCAGAAATAACAAGCGCGGTTTTTGGCGCGGTCATGGAAACCTCCCTGATGGAACAGGATGACTTGATCCCATGCGCGCCAGCGCGGCGCAATTTTGAAGCGCGTGCCGCTTCATAAGAAATGGCTATAGGCGGGCGTTGACGCGCGCCTGTTCACGCGCCTTTGGGTGGGCGGAGATGCGCCAGAAAAGGTGCATCTGGTGCAATCCTGTCCAGCGCGGCGCGCAGCCCTTCATAGGCAACTGACATTGTGTGTGCATTGGCGTGCAAAATGGTGTCTGCGTCGCACACAAGCGCCACATGACCACGCCAGAACAGTAAATCCCCGCGTTGCGCGCGGGTGCCGTCGGGCAGGGCGGGGCCAAAAGCCTTGGCCTGCAGGTCGCTGTCGGCGGGACAGGGCTGCCCACAGGCATGAAATGCCACCTGCACCAGTCCCGAACAATCAATTCCGCCTGACGAATTCCCCCCCCACAGGTATGGTGTGCCCAGCAGCATATGCGCCACTGCCACGGGGTCAGCTTCAGCGTGATCCAGCGGGGCCAAATGTTGCACTGGCACCCAGCCCCCGCAGGATGCGCGCAGGAACGCCCCGACCTGATCCGTGATCAAGACCTGGGCATTCATGGACAGCGCGCCAGTGTCGGGGCTTTTCAGGTCGGGGCGGGAATACAGATGCGTGGCGCGGCTGCGCACCCGGTGGGTGACGGGGTGATCAGGGGCCAGCGCTGTGTCACGCAGCCAGCCGCAATACCCATCGGCCTGAAGCTGCACGAAACTGTATCCGTCGCGCTGGTCAATCATGGTCAGGGCCGCGCCGCGCAAAACCTGCCGGTCGCGCGGGCCGCCGGGGGCGCGCAACAGGTCCGATATGGCCGCAGCGGCGCGCATGGGGGTTCCGGTGGTGACCTGCGCGCCATCTGCTGGCGGGTGCCACCCCTGAAGGGCAACGCGCCCGCTAAACGGTGTCAGGCGCGGGTCAGTCACAGCTTCAGCGCGGCGGGCAGGGCGTCGAACAGGGCGCGGGCGGCTTGTCCAACCCCGCCTTTGGGGCGGGCGGGGGCGGCGACAGGTTGATGGCCGTAGATGTCGAAATGCACAAAACGGGGTGTGTTCTCGACAAACCTATGCAGGAATAATGCCGCCGTAATAGCCCCCGCCATGCCGCCCGATGGTGCATTGTCCAGATCTGCAATTCCGGGCTGGATATTGGCTTCATATCCCGGATGCAGCGGCAACGGCCAGACCGGGTCGCGCACCGCATCGCCTGATTGCAGCAAAGCCGCACTCAGGGCGGTGTCGCGTGTGAAAAACGGCGCAATATCGGGGCCGACTGCCACACGCGCTGCACCTGTCAGCGTGGCCATGCAGATGATCATGTCGGGCGTTTCCTCATCCGCAAGGGTCAGGGCATCGGCCAGCACCAGCCGCCCTTCGGCGTCTGTGTTGTTGACCTCAATGCTCACGCCCTTGCGCGACAACAACACATCGCCGGGGCGCATGGCATTTCCCGAAACAGCGTTCTCGACGGCGGGCACAATCACGCGCAAGCGGACGGGCCAGCCTTGGGACATGATCATATGCGCAAGGCCCATGACTGTGGCAGCGCCGCCCATATCCTTCTTCATCAGGCCCATGGACGCGCCGGGCTTCAGGTTCAGCCCGCCTGTGTCAAAGCAGACCCCCTTGCCCACAAGCGTCAGTTGCGGGCCTTGCGTGCCCCAGCGCATGTCCAGCAAACGCGGGCTACGATCAGACGCGCGGCCCACGGCATGCACCAGCGGGAAGTTGTGATACAGCAGTTCATCGCCATAAATGACCGATATTTCGGCCCCGAACGCCTGCCCCAGCCCGACAAAGGCGGCTTCCAGGTCCTCGGGGCCCATATGGGATGCGGGGGTGTTGATCAGGTCGCGGGTCAGCGCCTCGCCTGCTGCGATGGCTTCCAGTTTCGTGGCGTCAACGGATTTGGGCGCGACCAGTTGCGCCAGCGCGCGGGTGGGCGGGGTGCGGAACTTGTCAAACCTGTATCCTGCCAGCAACCAGCCAAGCAGTTCTTCGTCAAGTGTCGCCTGTTCGGGGCCATGTTCCAGATGGAATGTCGCTGCGGGCAGTTTGGGACGCGCCCCGCCCAGGCAGAAGCGCGCGCGCTGGCGGTCCATCGCTGTGCCCAGCCCCACCGCTGCCGCCGCAAGCCCGCCATCAGGATCAGGCACAAGGGCAATTGTGCCGAAGGCTGCGGTAAACCCGGTGGCGTCCAGCCATGCGCGCATGCGGCGGGGCTGCATTTCTGTCCAGCCTGCCAACTCGTCCTTGGTGACAAGATGCAAGGGAACAGTGCTGCCGCTGGATGTGGCGAAACGCAGTGTGGGGGGGGCGGTGAATTCGGTCATGGTCGCTTTCCGGTCAGCTGCAGATCAAAGGGCGCTGTGGCCAACCGCGTTGACCCGTGCCACCCTGACATGTTGTTTCGCGTGTTGCAAAAGCAGGACATCACCCCGCAGTTTTTTGCAACATGCCCTGCGCGCGACCTTAGATCAGATTTTGTCCAAGGGGAAAGCGGATTCGCGCGGCCCGTGGCAGGCGCGGCGCTGACGTCGCGGTGGCGCAATAATGCTACATTTGCAGAAGCGGCAGCTGCCACAGGTCCACAAAGGACCGGTCCCCCACGCGCGCCGCCCTGTGCCACAGCGCGGTTGCGGCGGTTTTATCCTGTTGCTGGCTGGCGTTTTCCAACTGCCCCAGAATGGTCGCAAGGGACACCAGCCCGATGGAGTCCGCAAAGGCGCGCGCCGTTCGCGCATGCTCGGGCACTTGGGCTAGGGTGTCAGCGCGAAACGCGGCTTCGGTGACGCGCAAGCAACCTGTCAGGTTTTCCAGTGTCGTTATGATGGCCATTTCCGCCTGAGCAGCGCCCAGATGGCGAAACAATGCCGCTATACGATGTGAATCGACGGCGATGGTGTCATGCTGCCTTAGGTGAACAATTTCCCCCATTCCTGCCCCTTTGCCGTGTCCGCTGCCATGAAAACAAACGCAAACCCGCCCGTTTTCGATGGTGTTGAGTCAAAAACATAAGGAAAATGGAATACTGAAAGAATGTAGCAACAATAAGGCAAGCGGCCCAAACGCAGGTTAGTCAAAGGCCGATTGATGCCGGATTGTGCGCTTCCGGCATGGCTGATGAATGGTGTTCAATAATTTTCCACCCTGTTTCACCCCATCGATAAACGAACGTATATCGGCACATGATACTAGACCGCACATTATTGTCGTCCACATGTATAACATAGATTCCGGAATCAATCGATATCCCTTCGAATAGCCGGATATTATGTTCAAGCACCTGTGCATGCGGTTGGCGTTTCAAAAACACCGTGAAATAGTCGCGGATGGCTGCGGGCGTCTTGCGCACCTGATTTGATACGGTGGGCATCAAAATGGCATCCGGGGCATATAGCGCGGCGACAGTTCGCGCATCACGCGTGTCCAGCGCGGCATTCCAGCTATCCAGCAATGCGGCAATTTCCCTGAGGTCGTGCTTCTGCTGTGCGAGTGTCATGCCGGAAACGTCCCTTTTTGGCTGGCCTGTGCGCGAAATAATCTTCTGGTGGCAGGCGTGCTGGTGCAATCTTAAATAAGGTTTGTGTATCGGGCAAGCGGGGGTATTGGCATGGCGACAGGTGACGCAACGCGCGCTGAGGGTCCGGTTTGCCCGTTATGCGGGCGCGCTATCCCGCCACATGTGCCCCAAAGCCTGCACCACCTTGTCCCGAAATTGCGCGGTGGCAAGGGGGGACCGGTCGTGTTGCTGCACCATATTTGCCACCGCGAAATTCACGCAACCCTGTCCGAAAGTGACCTTGCGCGCCATTACAACACCATCGAAGCGTTGCGCGCCCATCCACGGCTTGCGAAATTCGCCGCATGGGTGGCCGCGCGCCCGCCGGAATTCATATCAAAAGTGCCCGGCGCGCGACGTCGGGCGCGGCGGTAAGACAGTGTTAAATGACATCTGTCATGGTGTCAGGTGAAGCAGGTCACGGGGGGCGTTTCGCGCGGTCCCCTGGGCGCAAGCAAGGGATGCGATTTATGCGACGAACAGAACCTTTGTCCATGCGGCAAGCGCGTGTGGGCATTATTGCCAATCCTGCCAAAGTGGCCATGCCAGTGCACCTGCCGCGCGATGTCTGGACGCGCTGGCCAGACCTGCGGTCGCGGCGGCGCCACCACGGTGCGCGCGCAAAAGACCCCGCGCAAGGGTTTGGCGATCCCGTGCTGGACGGTGTCTTGCTGGGCAGCTATGCGCGGGATCTGCGCGCGGGGGTGTGTGACGGGCAGGACCGCGCGGGCCTGTTCGCGCGTGTATGGCCCTTGCGGGGCAAGGGGCCGGCGCTTCTTGCTGTTGGGACCATCGCCACCATGGCCGTCATGGGGTATATTCTGCTGCAATAGCGGGCTGGGGTGCTGTCCAGTCAGGGCCGGTGTGCGAAATTGAACACGAACAGTTCACAAAACCGCAGTTGCAACCCTATGGGGGCAAGGCAATCTTAGGGCCAAGCGAAGCCACGCAGTGATCGGAGTATGCAATGTCCATTCGACCCACCCTTGAAACCCGCAAGGCCGTTCCAACGCTGGAAGGCGCGGGTGTGCACTTGCATCGCGCCTTCGGGTTCCACGATCCCAGCGAACTGGACCCGTTCCTGTTGTTCGATGATTTTCGAAATGATGTGCCTGAACATTTCTTGCGCGGGTTCCCATGGCACCCCCATCGCGGAATTGAAACGATAACCTATGTTCTGGCAGGTGAGGTGGAACATGGCGACAGCCTGGGCAACCGTGGCACCCTTGGCGCGGGCGATGTGCAATGGATGACTGCAGGTTCGGGCATTATGCATCAGGAAATGCCGCGGGGCAATTCCAGCGGGCAAATGCACGGCTTCCAGCTATGGGCAAACCTGCCCGGCAGTCTGAAAATGACCGCGCCGCGCTATCAGGATGTGAACACCAAGGAGATTCCCGAAGTCATAGATGATGACGGAACGCGCGTGCGTGTCGTGGTCGGTGAATTCTGGGGCAAGCGCGGTCCGGTGGACGGAATCGCGGCGGACCCGCAATATCTGGACATCTCGGTGCCGCCGGGCGTGCGCAAAACCTTCAAGGTTGATACATATCGCAGGGCGTTCGCATATGTCTTTGCGGGGTCGGGGGCGTTTGCGGATGCGTCGCAACCAACTGGCGTCTTGCTGGAAAAGGAAGTGATGGGCGAAGAAGTCAATATTCGGGACATGTCGGGCAATCGCACGCTGATCCGCTTTGGCACCGGCGATGAGGTGACTGTGCAGGCGGGCGAGGAAGGGGTGCGCTTTTTGTTGATTTCAGGCGCGCCGTTGCAGGAACCTGTTGCGTGGCATGGCCCGATCGTCATGAATACAAAAGAGGAAATTCAACAGGCCATGCGTGATTTGCGAAATGGCACCTTCATAAGGCCAGCGCATTAACAGCCCTGTTCCGCGCGTGCCCTTGGTATTATAATTCTGGTGACACCAATCAGGAGGATGTGTTGAAACGCGCAATCATCAAAGTGTCCGGTGCTGACCCTGCAGCCTTCCTGCAGGGTCTTGTCACAAATGACTTGCGGCGACTTGCGCCGCAATCGCCGCTTTATGCTGCGCTGCTGTCCCCCCAAGGGAAGTATCTTGCGGATTTTTTCCTTGTTTTGCATGGGGATGACATCCTGATCGACGTGGCCGCGCCGCTGGCCGATGATCTGTTCAAGCGGTTGAGCATGTACAAGCTGCGCGCGCCGGTCACGTTGGAACGCGTAGATATTGCCGTCAGTCGCGGCACCGGCACGCTACCGGACGGGGCGGTTGCCGATCCGCGCCATCCTGCGCTGGGGTGGCGGTTTTATGGTGCGGCCCTGCCCGATGACGGCACCGACTGGGACGCCTTGCGCGTGGCCCATTGCGTGCCTGAAAGCCTGATTGAACTTGTCCCGAACGAAACCTTCTTGCTGGAAGCGGGCTTGCACCACCTCAACGCTGTCGATTTTCGCAAAGGGTGCTATGTCGGGCAGGAAGTGACCGCGCGCATGCATCATAAGACAGAGTTGCGCAAAGGCTTTGTCACTGTGTCGATTGATGGCACAGCCCCCACAGGCACCCCCATCATGGCAGGCGCGAAGGTTGCGGGCCAGCTGTTTACCCAAAGCGGGGGGCGCGCGATTGCCTATTTGCGGTTTGACCGTGCACAACCGGCTATGCAGGCCGACGGCGCTGTGATTGATTGGCCGGAACATCGCAGCTGACTTGATTGCAAGTCCGAAGGCATGATAGCGGTATCAATGTCGGGGCTGCAGAAGATATCAGCGATGCATCGTTTCTTCAGAACACCATTCGCGGGGCCGGTACTGGCCCTTGTGGCCTATGCCCTGTTTTCGGCGCATGATGTCGTCGTGAAATCGCTTGGGGGCAGCTACAGCCCTGTGCAGATCGTTTTTTTCAGCGTTTTGTTAAGCCTGCCATTGGCGTTTTTGATGCTGATGCGCGACAAGACGGATGGAAACCTGTTGCCGCGCCGTCCGGGCTGGGTTGCCCTGCGCACGGCTGCCGCTGTCTGGACGGGGGTAAGCGTGTTTTATGCGTTCACCGTCCTGCCCATGACGTTGGTTTACGCCATATTGTTTGCAACACCGCTGCTGATTACGCTGCTGGCCGTTCCAATGCTGGGCGAGAAGGTGGGCTGGCGGCGCGGCGGGGCAGTTGTTGTGGGGCTGCTGGGGGTCTTGATCGTGCTGCGTCCGGGGCAGGGGGACACAATAACCCTTGGGCATTTTGCGGCCCTGTTCGGCGCGCTTGGCGGGGCCGTGTCGGCCATTATCGTGCGCAAGATCGGGCAAGAGGAACGCAACGTGGTTTTGCTGGTTTATCCCTTGATGGCCAATCTGGGGGTTATGGGGCTGGCCTTGCCGTTTGTGTATCAACCCATGCCGCTGGCCGATCTGGGGGCATGGGCGGCGATGGCGGCGATGGCCTTTGTTGCCAGCCTGTGTGTGATAGCGGCCTACAAGCTGTCCTCGGCCATCCAGATTGCGCCCATGCAATATTCACAAATCATCTGGGCGGCGTTGTTTGGCGCGATTTTCTTTGGGGAAACGCTGGATATGTTCACTGTTCTGGGCGCAGCGGTCATTATTGCAAGCGGTGTGTTTATCGTGCTGCGTGAAGATTCCGCGCAAGTGTCGGAAAACCGTCCGGTGCTGGAAACCCGCACCCGCACGGAAACCGGCACCTTCCCGCGCGCCAGCCAGTTGGGCCGGTTTGATGAAGCTGATGACGACGCGGATGCGGACAACCCGCGGTAATGCTGTCGCGGCACAAGTGCAACGCCCGCGATCCCTTGCTGATCTGGTGTGCTTCTGCACTGGTCTCGGGGGGGGCGGGGCGCTATGACATGCGCTGAATATTGCCGAAGGACGTCCCCGCATGAGCACTGCCATTCAACCGCAACCCGGTATTCTGGATATCGCCCTGTATCAGGGCGGAACCGCCAAGATTGCCGGTCGTGAAGATGCCGTAAAGCTGTCATCGAATGAAAACCCCTTTGGCGCGGGTGATCTGGCGCGGCAGGCGTATTTGCGTGCAGGACATGACCTGCATCGCTACCCTTCGACAGATCATGCGTCCTTGCGCGGTGCAATTGCCGCGCGTTTCGGACTGGATGCGGCGCGCATCATTTGCGGGGCAGGCTCGGATGAGGTGATTACCTTTCTGTGTCAGGCTTATGCCGGCCCGGGGGATGAGGTGGTCTACAGCCAGCACGGGTTCCTGATGTATCGCATTTCGGCGCTGGCCGCAGGCGCGACACCTGTTGCCGCCCCCGAGCAGGACCGCACCACAGATGTGGATGCAATTCTGGCTGCCTGCACAGACAGGACACGGCTTGTGTTCATCGCCAACCCCAACAACCCGACGGGCACCATGGTTCCGCTTTCGGAATTGGAACGGCTGGCCGATCATCTGCCCGCGCAGGCGCTTTTGGTGCTGGATGGGGCCTATGCCGAATATGCCGAAGGGTATGACGGCGGCGCGGCCATGGTGGACGCGCGGCAAAACGTGGTCATGACACGCACGTTTTCCAAATTGTTCGGCCTTGGCGGGTTGCGCGTGGGCTGGGGCTATGGTCCGCAGCATGTGATTGACGTGTTGGGGCGGGTGCGCGGTCCGTTCAACCTGTCGACCACCCAGCAGGATGTGGCCGAGGCCGCGCTGGCCGATGACGCGCATATTGCCCGCTCTCTGGCCGAGAATGCGCGCCTGCGCGTCTGGCTGGCAGAGCGTTTGAACGCCATAGGGGTGGCCACAGACCCGCCATTTGCGAATTTTGTTCTGGCCCGTTTTCGTGACTCCGCGCAGGCAGAAGCCTGTAACGCGGCATTGCTGGCCGATGGCCTGATCGTGCGCAAGGTGGACAGCTACGGCCTGCCGGAATGTCTGCGCATTACCATAGGTGACGAATCCGCCTGCCGTCGCGTGCTGCATGCCATCACCCAATTCATGGAGCAGCAGGGATGAGCGCAATCTATACGCGCGTGGCCTTTGTGGGATTGGGGTTGATTGCATCGTCCATGGCCCATGCGATCCGGCGTGCCGGCCTGGCCGGGCATATCGCCGGCACAGCCCGATCAGCGCAAACCCGTCAAGTTGCGCGTGAAATCGGTCTGGTCGACAGCATTCATGAAACGGCAGCGGAAGCGGTGGTGGGCGCTGATCTGGTGGTGCTATGTGTTCCGGTGGGGGCCATGGCCGAAATCGCGCAGGAAATCGCCCCCTTCCTTGAGGCGGGCGCGACAGTCACCGATGTGGGGTCCGTCAAGCAGGCGGTGATTGCAGCCGTTGCCCCCCATCTGCCGGACCATGTGCATTTCATTCCAGGCCATCCGCTTGCTGGCACCGAACATAGCGGCCCGCGCGCCGGTTTTGCCGAATTGTTCGACAATCGATGGTGCATCCTGACCCCGCTGGATGGCGGCGACAGCGCTGCGCTGGACCGTCTGGTGGTCTTCTGGCAGGGGATCGGCGCGCATGTCGACATGATGGATGCGCCCCATCATGACCTTGTGCTGGCCGTGACCAGCCACACCCCGCATCTTATCGCCTATACAATGGTTGGCGTCGCCGATGATCTGCGCCGCGTCACCGATAGCGAAGTTATCAAATATTCCGCTGCGGGGTTTCGGGACTTCACGCGCATCGCCGCGTCCGACCCCACAATGTGGCGCGATGTGTTCCTGACCAACAAGGAAGCAACGCTTGAAGTGCTGGGGCGCTTCACCGAAGAACTGTTCGCCCTTCAGCGCGCGATCCGGACAGGGGACGGGGCGCAGCTGCATGCGTATTTCACCCGCACCCGCGCGATTCGTCGCGGAATCATCGAGGCCGGCCAGGACACAGCCGCCCCCGATTTCGGGCGCGCCAAGCGGTAAACGGCAAAACCACTGTGATTCCTGTGCTTTTCGGCGGCCCTATGGGGCCGCCGTTTTGCGTTTCGGGGGCGATGTGGGGAATCAGCGTGGCCTCGATTCGTGACACGGGGCATGGATCGCACGCCGCCGCAGCTGTTTGCGTGAATTTTTATTGATATATTTCAGTGCATTAAAAGAATAATGCA